>DATNKQ010000323.1:0-9705 GCA_035603315.1 Thermoanaerobaculia bacterium | reverse complement strand
CCTTCCCCTCGGGGACGCTCTCGTGGGGCAGGTTGGGGAGGGCGAGCTCGATGCCGGCGAGCTCGCTGGCGAGGGTTTCGAGGCCCCGCTCCAGCTCCTCGATCCGCGCCTTCATGGAAGTCACCTCGGCCATCCTGCCCGCGGCGTCGCCGCCCTGCTGCTTGAGCTTGCCGATCTCACGGCTCGCCTCGTTGCGCCGCCGCTTCAGCTCCTCGACCTCGACGAGGTCAGTCCGCCGCTGGGCGTCCAGGTCGAGCCAGCGGTCGAGTACGGCAGCTTCGACGCCCCTCGTGGCGAGCCGTTGGCGGACCCTCTCCGGATCCTCGCGCAGCAGTTCCCGCGAAAGCATGGCCGGGCAGTTTATATGAATTCGCCGGGCGCTCCGTAGACGATAAGATCGGCCGGCGACCCCATGCGCGACTCCCTCCCCACTGCAGGCCGAGGTGCCACGGCGCACGAGGGAGCCCCGTTTCCAGAGGTCGATTCCACGCCAAACGCTGCAGCCGTCCTCGCTCGGCTGGCCGTGCCGCTCGCCGCCTTCGCCGCCATGGCCTCGTTCGCGGCCCGCGAGCTCGACCGCGGCGGCGCGGCGGAGACCGGCTACCTGGCGGTGCTGGCGACGGCGGCGCTCCTCGCCGTGGGGGCGCTGGCGCCGGCGCCGGCGTTCGAGCTGGGGCTGGGGGCGGTGCTCGCCACGACGGCCGTCTGGTCCCTCCCTCCCGGCCCGAGCCGCGGGGCGGTGGTCGTCTTGCTGCTCGCCGTTTGCCTCGGAGTCGCCGCCGCGCGGCGGCTGGCCCGCACTCTTCCCGAGTTGTCGGTGGCCGTCGCCGTGCCGCTCGCCCTCGGCCTGCAGGTCCTGCTGCGCGGCGACCTCCTGCTCGCTCCGCGGCTCGACCTCCGCACCGTCGTCGCCCTCGTCGGGCTGCCGGTCGCGGCGGGCCTGGCGACGGCTTCGCTTGCGCGCTCGCACGGCGGCCTCGCCCTCCTCGCCGCCGCCGGCGCCGTCCTCTTGGCTCCCGGCTGGAACGTCGCAGCGACGCTGGCGCTGGTCGCCCTCGCCGCCGGCGACCTCTTGTCGCGGGCGAAGAGCTGGCCGGCGCGGGCCGCGGCCCTCGCCCTTCTTCTCGCGCCCATCGCCTGGGAGCCGCGGGCCGGGCTCCTCGCCGCCGCCGCCGGCCTGGCGCTCTGGCGGCCGCGCTGGGGGCTGCTCGCCGCCGGCGTTCTCGCCGCGGCGTCCCTTCTCCCCATCGCTCCGATGGCAGCCCTCGCGACCGGATCTCTCGCCGCCTGGCTGCCGTCGCTTCTCTTGCTCCCTCTGCTGCTGCCGGCCCTCGTCCTCCCCGCGCCGGACAGGTGGCCGTGGATCGCGGCCGGACTTTTCCTCGCCGTCGCGGCGCGCGCCGTGCCGGGGCCGGCGGCCCTCGCCGCCCCGCTCGCTCTGGCCGCCCTGGCGCTCCGGCCGGCCGGCTGCGTCGCCCCCTTCCAGCGGGTGTGGCCGGGCGCCGCCGTCCTGGGAACCTGCCTCCTCGCCTCCTACCCCTGGCTGCGAGCGAGCCCGCTTTCCGCCGCGCTCGATCTCGTCGGTCCCCGGGCGCTGGCCGCGGTGCTGGCGGTCGCGCTCGCGCTCGCCGTCCATGGCCTCGAAACTCTCGCCGCCCGCCCCCAGGCTTCGTTTCGCCGCGTCCCCTCGGGGCTGATCGCCGCCGGCGCGATCTTTCTCGGTCTCCTCCTCCACCTGCCGGCGCCGGCTCGTCCTCTCCTTCCGCTCGAAAACGCGGTCAAGCTCGACGCCGCGCGGCCGGCGTGGGAGATCGAGCTTCCACCCCAGCGAGTAGCCGGGCTGGTCGTCGACTCGACGCTCGAGAACGGCGCCGCGCTGCCGCCCGGCACCACGGTCGCCCTCGTGCGGTTCTCCGACCGCGCCGGCAACGCGACGACTTGGCCGCTGCGGGCAGGGGAAGGGACGGGGGAGTGGGCGACGCGGCGGCCGGACGTGGCGCGCCGGCTGGCGGCCGCGGGGCGGCGGCCGCCGGAGGGATGGGTGTCGTGGGTGGCCGGCGGCTTCTTCGGCCAGCGCTATCGGGAGGCCTGGCGCCTGGCGCCGCCCGCTCTCTTCACCCACCTGCGGGTGGAGCGCGAGAGCGGCCTGCCGGCCGACGTCGGCCTGGCGCTCTTCCAGGTGGAGGTGCAGAGATGAAGCGGCCGGCGCTCGCCGCCGCCGCTCTCTTCGGCGCCGCCGCCCTGGCGAGCGCTCTCCTCCATCACTACCTGCCGCTGCCGGCCAACGACCCGTTCCGGCGCACCCTCGTCGTCCTCCCCCTCCTCCTCGCCAGCTTCGGCGCCCTTAGGCGCCAGGGCGAACGGCTCGGCGGCCGGCCGCTCGCCCGCGCCGGCACGGTGGCGGAGGTTGCCACGCTCGGCCTCCTGGCTCTCCTCGCCTACGCCCGCACCTACCTCGGGCTGCCGTGGAGCGACGAGGTCCTGGCCGCCGGCTTCGCGCTGGTGCTCGCCTCGCGCCTGGCGCGCCAGGTGATGGCGCTCCGTCCGCTTCTCGGCGCCACCCTCCCCGACCGCCCCTCGGCCCTCTTCTTCGCCCTGCCGCTCCTCGCCTACCTGGCGATCCTCCCGTGGTCGGCGGGGCACCGCGAGCCGGACGGCGACGAGCCGTTCAACCTTCTCCTCACCTACAGCCTGGCCTACGACTTCGACGCCGACCTCACGAACAACTACGCGGCAGGCGACTGGCGGCACTTCATGAGCCGGCCGATCGCGCCCCAGCCGGGCGATCCGGTGGGGCCGCACGGCGAGCTCTTCTCGCGCCACAATGAGCTGCTGCCGCTGGCTCTCGCGCCGGCCTACCGGCTGGCCGGCAAGGCGGGCGCCCTCGCCACCATGGCGGCACTCACCGCCGCTCTCGCCTGGATGACGCTACGCCTGGCGCGGCACTACGCCCGCGAGCTGCCGGGCGAGGCCCTGGCCGCCTACGCGCTCGTCGCCTTCGCGCCGCCCCTTCTCCTCTACTCCTACCAGGTCTGGGTGGAGGTGCCGGCGGCGCTCCTCGCCATGCTGGCGCTCGACCACATCCTCTACCTGCACCGCCGCCCCGCTGACCAACCGATCCCGGGCGCGCCCCCGAAGGAGCGGAGCGAGGCCCAAGGGAGCCGCCACAACGTCAGCTGGGGGCGCAAGGAGTGGCTGGGGATCGGCCTGCCGGTACTCCTGCTGCCGCTCCTGAAGATCCGCTTCCTGCTGCTGGCGGGGCCACTCCTCGCCATGGGCTGGTGGCACGCCGGCCGGTCGCGCCGGCCGGTGTGGATCCTCGCGCTCCTCCTCGTGGCCGTCGCCGGCGGCATCCTCCTCCACAACAGCCTGCTCTACGCCAACCCCTTGAAGATCCACTCCTGGCAGGAGCTCGAGCTCAACCGCTACTCGCCGGAAGCCTTCGCCCTGGGCGGTCTCGGGCTCTTCTACGACGCCGCCTTCGGGCTCTTCGGCTGCGCTCCCCTCTGGCTCCTCCTGCTGCCGGCGGCGCTCCTTCTCCTCGCCCGCCGCTCGCCGCTCCTCGTCCACCTCGCGGTCCTGACCATCCCCTACTTCCTCATCGTCACCCCGCGCTCGGAGTGGTACGGCGGCTGGTCGCCCCCCTTCCGCTACGCGCTGATCGCGCTGCCGATGCTCGGCCTGGCGCTCGTGCCGCTCCTCGCCCGGCGGCACCGGCCGGGGGCGCGGGCGCTCCTCGCCGGCCTCGCCGCTCTCACCCTGGCGCTCGCCCTCCTGTGGATCGTGGTGCCGGGCTGGACCTACAACTTCGCCCACGGCCGCACCTACCCGCTCGACCGGCTGGCCGAGCGCCTGGACCTCGACCTCGCGCGCCTCTTCCCCAGCTCGGTCCGTCCGCGCGCCGCCACCTGGGTCTGGCCGCCAGTGACCTTTCTCCTCGTGCCGCTCGTCTGGTGGATCGGTGGCCGGGGCTCCGTTGGGCCTCGCGCAGCGACTGGCAGCGCCCCACGTCCTGCTCTCGCAGTGGCGGAGACGATCCGGGGCGCGCCCCCGAAGGAGCGGAGCGAGGTCCAACGGAGCCACCACCCCACAGCCGCCTATCTGTGGGGCATCGCCGGCCTCCTCGTCGCCGCTGCCATCCTGCCCATCGCCGTCGCCCGCCTGCCGACGCGGGTGATCGAGCTCGAGGATCCGCAGGTGGGAAAGAGCGGCGGCCACCTCTACCCCGAGCCGTGGGTGATCGAGCGCACGCTCTACCGCGGCGGCTGGGCACTGCGGGTGGGGGAGCGGCTGTCGGCGCCCGTCGTCCCCGGCGGCCGGCGGGTGCGGCTCATCCTGACGGGCGAGCTCATCCGCAACCAGCCGGTGCCGTTCACCCTCGACGTCTATGCCGGCGACCGGCTCCTGGGCGCCTGGACCCCGCGCCGGCAGCGCGCCTGGGAGACGGTCGCCCTCGGCCCCGTCGACTGGCCGGCCGGCGCGCCGCTGGTGCTGGCCGCCCGCGGTCCCCATCCGCCGGGCGATCTTAACGGCGCCATCCTCGACCGCGTCGACCTCGACTGGAAGTGAGGCGACCGGCGAAGATCTCGGCGGTCGTCCCCACGCTCGGCGCCAGCCCGCTCCTCGCCGGCTGCCTGGAGGCGCTGCGCGGTCAGGCCAGCGCGGAGATCGAGATGGAGATCGTCGTCGTCGATCAGGGCGCCTGCCCCCTCGCGCTGAGTGCCGGCGTCGCCGACCGGGTGCTCCGTCTTGAAAGGAATTTGGGATTCGCGGGCGGCACCAACGTCGGTCTGCGGCTTTCGACCGGCGAGCTCGTGGCCACCGTCAACGACGACCTCCTGGTCGAGCCCGGCTGGGCGCGGGAGCTCGCCGCGGCCCTGGCAGCGCATCCGGGCGCCGCCGCGGCGCAGGGGGTGAACCTCCTCCTCGAGCGCCCAGCGCTCGCCGACGGCTGCGGCCTCGCCTGGAACCGCTCCTGGCAGGCGGTGCAGGTGGGGCACGGTCTGCCCGCGCCGCCGGCGGACGGGCCGGCGCGGGAGGTCTTCGGCGTTTCGGCGACCGCCGCCCTCTTCCGCCGCGCCGCCCTCGACGCGGTAGCGCTGCCCGGCGGCGGAGCGTTCGATGAGCGGCTGGGCTCCTACTACGAGGACGTCGACCTCGCCTGCCGGCTGCGCGCCGCCGGCTTCACGGCTCTCTCCGTCCCCGCCGCCCGCGCCCGCCATGCCGGCTCGGCGACCGGCCGCGCGGGATTGGGAGTGGGACGCCAGCGGATGATCTACGGCAATCGCTACCTGGTGGCGGCGCGCCTCCTGGGGAGCGGCTTCTGGCCTCGCCTCCCTCGATTGGTGGTGCGGGACTGGAAGGACCTTGCGATCGCCCTCGCCCACGGCGAAGCGGGGGCGGCGGCGGGGATCGCCGCCGGCTGGGGCCACGCCCTCGTGCGGCTCCCCGGCTTCGCGTGGCGCGGCGGCCCGGCCGTGCCGCTGACCGAGATCGCGCGCTTCCGGTAACCTCTGCGCGATGAGCGCCCAGCCGACGCCGATGCTCTCCGGGGTGGTCGTCCATTGGCGGGACGAGGAAGCTCTCCGCGCGCTCGTCGGCGCCTGGCCGGCCGACCCGCGCTTCGAGCTCGTGGTGGTCGACAACGGCTCCGATCCCTCCAGTCCGCCGATTCCCATGGACGGCGTCCGCTGCCTCAAGCCCGCCGCCAACCTGGGCTTCGGCGGCGGCGCCAACGCCGGGATCGCCGCCGCCCTCGCGCCCATCGTGCTCGTCTTGAACCCGGACGCTATGCCGGAGCCGGGGGCGCTCGACGAGCTGCTGCGCGGCTTCGCCGCGCTCCCCGACGCCGCCGGCCTCGTCCCGCGCCTCGCCGGCCCCGATGGCGAGCCGCAGTGGCGCTGGCAGCTCCGTCGCCTCCCCTCGCCGGGAGCACTGCTCCTACAGGCGCTCTTCGTGACCAAGGCCGGCCTGTGCGCCGAGCCGCCGGCAGGTACTGTGATCGAGCAGCCGGCCGCCGCCGCCCTCGCCCTGCGGCGCCCGGCGCTGGCGACGCTGGGTGGGGTCGACGGGTTCGACGCCGGCTTCTATCCCGCCTGGTTCGAGGACATCGACCTGGCGCGCCGCCTCGCCGCCGCCGGCGCCGTCCTCCGCTACTGGCCGGCGGCGCGCTTCCGCCACCGCCTCGGCAGCACCGTGCCCCGGCTCGGCTACGGGGCCTTCCTCTGGATCTACGACCGCAACCTCGTGCGCTATCTCCGCAAGCACCACGGCCGCGCCTGGGCCGGGGCGGGCCGCGCGGCCGTCACCCTCGGGCTCGTCCTCCGGCTCCTTTTCCTGCCGCTCCGGCGGCCCCGGCGCGCGCCGACCCGCGCCGCCGCCGCCCGCGGTCTTTTCGTCGCCTTGGCCGGCGCGCTCACCCGTTGGCGCCGCCCGGCCCGGCTGGCCGCGGATTACCGCGCACCATGACCGACTCGTCTCTTCCAACCGTGGCGGTCTGCATCGTGACCTACGACTCGGCGGCGGACTTGCCGGGCTGCCTCGCCGCCGTCGCTGCCCTCGAGCACCGGCCGCTCGATCTGGTAATCGTCGACAGCGCCAGCTCCGACGGCAGCCTGGAGCTCGCGCGGACCGCGGCGCCGCCGGGGATCCCGCTGACGGTCGTCAGCCTAGCCGAGAACGTGGGCTTCGCCGGCGGCATGAACGCCGCTCTGGCGCGCACGAGCGCCCCCTTCGTCCTCACCCTCAACGCCGACGCCCGTCCCGAGCCCGCCTATGTCGGACGCCTGCTGGCCCGCATGGCCGCGCCCGCCCTGCGGGTGGGAGCGGTCACCGGCCGGCTGGTGCGGCCGGCGGAAGCAGACGATCGCGAGGGCAACCGCCGGCTCGACGCCTGCGGGATGCGGCTGACCCTCACCTGGCGCCACCTCGACCGCGGCTCGGGCGAGGTCGACCGCGGCCAGCTCGGCGTCCCCGAGCGGGTCTTCGGCGCCACCGGCGCCGCCTCGCTCTTCCGCCGCGAGGCGCTCCTCGACGCGGCGGTCGACGGCGAGGTCTTCGATCCCCTCTTCCACTCCTTCCGCGAGGACGCCGAGCTCTGCTTCCGCCTGCGGGAGCGCGGCTGGGAGGTGCTCTACGAGCCGGCGGCGATCGCCGTGCACCGCCGCTTCAACCTCCCCGAGCGCCGCGCCGCCATGCCGCCCGCCGTCAACTTCCACTCGCTCAAGAACCGCTACCTGCTGCGCATCTACCACCAGACCGGCCGCAATCTCGCCCTCACCCTCCTGCCCTGCCTGGCGCGCGACCTCCTCGCCCTTGGCTACGTAGCCCTCCGCGAGCCCTCCTCGTGGGCCGCCTACGCCTGGCTGTGGCGCCACCGCGCGGCCGCCTGGCGCCGGCGGCGGGAGATCGCGGCGCGCCGCACCCGTCCGGCTGCTGAGCTCGATCACTGGTTCTGGCGTTCGGGGGAGCGGCTGTGAAGACGGACGGTCTCAAGGTCGCGCTGATCGGCAGCCGCGGCATCCCCGCTCGCTACGGCGGCTACGAGACTCTCCTGGAGGAGATGGGCGTCCGCCTCGCCACCCGCGGCTTCGCGGTCACCGTCTACTGCCGCTCCCATTCGACGCCGCGGGGGCTGGCGTCGTATCGCGGCATCGAGCTCGTGGTGCTGCCGACGGTGCCCACCAAGCACCTCGACACCCCCGTCCACACCTTCCTCTCCTGCCTCCACGCCCAGCGCCGCGGCTACGACGCCGCCCTGGTGGTCAACTCGGCCAATGCCCTCTTCGTCCCGCTCCTCCGACTGGGCGGCGTCCCCACCGCCCTCCACGTCGACGGCATCGAGAAGCGGCGCGCCAAGTGGGGCGCCTTCGGGCGCGCCGTCTACGCCCTCTCCGAACGGCTGGCCTGCGGCGTCGCCGACGCCCTGGTGACCGACGCCGAGGTGATCCGCCGCTACTACCTGGACCGCTACGGCGCCCCCTCGACCGCCATCGCCTACGGCGTCGAGCCGCGCCCGCCCGCCGGCCGCGAGCTCCTCGACCTCCTGGGGCTCGAGAGCCGCGGCTTCTTCCTCTACGTCAGCCGCTTCGAGCCGGAGAACAACCCTCACCGCGTGGCCGCGGCCTACCGCGCGGTCGGCGGCGACCTCCCCCTGGTGATGGTCGGCGGCGCCCCCTATGCGGCGGCCTTCATCGCCTCCTTCACCGCCGGCGCCGACCCCCGCATCCGCTTCCCCGGCGCCATCTATGGAGAGGGCTATCGCGAGCTCCTCGCCCACGCCCTCGCCTACGTCCACGCCACCGAGGTGGGCGGCACCCATCCTGCCCTCGTCGAGGCGATGGGCTACGGCAACTGCGTGCTGGTCAACGACACGCCGGAGAACCGCGAGGTAGCGGGGGACGCCGGCCTCTACTTCCGCGCGGCCGTCCCCCAGAGCCTGGCGGAGCTCCTGGAGGAGGTGCGGCACGACCCCGAAGCGGCGAGGCAGCGCGGCCAGGCCGCCGCCCAGCGCGCCGCCAGCCTCTACAACTGGGAACGGGTGACGGACCAGTATGCGGAGATGTTCCGGCGGCTGGCGGGAGCCATCGGTTGCTAGACTGAACGGGTGCTGCCGCTTCCCCTCCTGGAGATCGCTCGCGATCAGGGAATCCTCATCCCGTCCGCCGACCCCACCCCCGCCGAGGTCGAATCCGCCGCGCGCTGGCTGCTGTCGCCTGCCGCGCGGGCGATCCCCGCCGTCCGCCGCTACCTCTTCTACCTCAAGTGGATGGACGAGACCTTCCATGCCGTCGCCGAGTGTTTCCCGCGCGACAACGCCGGCCGCGACGGGCGCATCGACGCCGCCGCCATGGCGACTTCGGCGGAGGAGATGCTCTACCTCGCCAACCACCTCTACCTGCTGGCGAGCCACGGGGTGGACGGCGCGGTCCTCGAGTGCGGCTGCTTCAAGGGCTTCTCGTCCTGCTGCCTGTCGCACGCCTGCGCCGCTCTGGGAAGGGAGCTCGTCGTTGCCGACTCCTTCGCCGGGCTGCCGGCCCCGGACGCCCGGCGCGGCGAGGCGGGATACCGGGCGGGCGACTTCGCGGCGAGCTTGGCCGAGGTGGAGGAGAACGTGCGCGCCTGCGGCCGGCCGGAGCGCGTGCGCTTCCTGCCGGGCTGGTTCGCGGAGTCGCTGGCCGGCTGGAGCGCGCCGCTCGCCCTCCTGTGGATCGACGTCGACCTCTTCGGCTCGACGCTCGATGTGCTGGAGAACGTCTTTGACGCCCTCGATCCCCGCGGCGCCATCTTCAGCCACGAGTTCCTGCCCGCGCACATCCGCGACGGCGAGATCGTCGCCGAGACCGAGCCGCCCGGCGCCTTCGGCGACTTTTTCCATCGCCGCGGCGTCGCCTACCGGGCCCTTCATCTGGCCGGCTGGACGGCGATCGTCACCCTGCCGGGGAGCGTCGGCCTCGGCGCCGACCGGCTCCTCCCCGCGCTGATAGGTCCGCTGCGCGACCGCGATCATCGCGCGCGCGCCGCGCGGCAGGCGATCGGCGTCCGCAACGGGATGCGCGACCTCTGGCGGCGGACGCTGGGAAGGGGATAGCGGCTCCAGCTGGCCTCGCGCGGCGACTGGCAGCGCCTGCTTCGACTCTCGCAGGACAGCATCGATCCCGGCGCGCCCCCGAAGGAGCGGGCGAGGCCGGCTGGAGCCGCTCGTTT
>DATNKQ010000302.1:0-8117 GCA_035603315.1 Thermoanaerobaculia bacterium | reverse complement strand
GTCGCCGGCAGTCGCCGCCTTGGCGGAAGGGGTCGCCCCTGGGTTCGCAGGGGGTGCCGCGAAGACAGCCGGAGCGGAGCCGAGGAAGAGGCAGAGGACGGCGGCGGCGGCGGGCACGAAGTCTTCGTAGGTGGGGCGTGGCCGGCCAAGCGGCTTGGTCATGCCGCCAGTGTACAAGAGGCCGCGGCGCGGCGAACCCTGTCCCGGTCCCGCCGGTGGTACCCTATGCAGAGATTCTGAAGACCGCCCGAACGGAGGTCCGCATGCGAACGTCCCGTCGCGCCCTCGTCCTCCTCGTCCTCTCCGCCGCCATCCCCGGTCCCGTTGGGCTGCGGTCGCAGCAAGCGCCCGCGGCGACCGAGACCTTCGGCGAGCGCGTGGAGGTTGACGTCGTCAACGTCGAGGTCTACGTCACCGACCGCAAGGGCGATCCGGTCGTCGGGCTGCAGCGCGGAGACTTCGAGGTCCGCGAGGACGGCCAAGCGGTGCCGGTGGTCAACTTCTACGCCGTCGCCGGGCCGGCCCCGCCGCCGGCCGCCGCGCCGGCCCCGCAGGCGGCCCCCGCGCCGCCCGCCGTCGTTCCGCCGGCCGCCGTGCCGCCCGAGAGCCAGCGGCTCTACCTGGTCGTCTATGTCGACAACTGGAACCTGCGCCCGTTCAACCGCAACAAGGTCCTCCGCCAGCTCCGCGCCTTCCTCGCCGCCAAGCTGACGCCCGAGGACCGCGTGATGCTGGTCAGCTACGACCGCGAGCTCCACGTCCGCCGCACCTTCGGCCCTACCGACGCCTCCTTCGAGCGCGAGCTCGACACCGTCGAGAAGGCCTCCGGCCACGGCATCCAGCGTGACGTCGAAAGGCGGAAGATGCTCGAGGAGATCCACGAGCTCGAATGCCGCGATCCCACGGGAGCGCTCGTCGACGCCTACGCCGGCTCGCTCCTGAACGACGCCAAGTTCTCCGTCGCGGCCTTGCAGAGCCTCGTCGACTCGCTGGCCGGGATCGAGGGCAGGAAGGCCATCCTCTACGTCAGCGACGGCATCCCCTTCAACCCCGGCGAGGAGGCCTACCGGCTGTACGCGGAGGTCTGCTCGCCCGACAGCAAGGCTCCGCTCGCGACGCCCTTGAGCTCGGCCCTGCGGCAGGTCACCACCACCGCCAGCGCCCACCGCATCGCCTTCTACACGCTGGAAGCGACCGGCCCGCGCGAGCTGTCCTCCGCCTCCGCGGAGTCGGCGCAGCCGCTGCAGTCGGCCGACCTCGACACCTTCGAGCAGGGCAACCAGCAGGACGTCCTCTATAACCTGGCCTCCGAGACCGGCGGCCGGGCGGTGCTCAACACCAACCAGCTCGCGGCGCCCTTGGCGCGCATCGCCGACGACCTCCGCACCTACTACTCGCTCGGCTACACGCCGCCGCATGCGGGTGACGGCAGGGTGCATGCGATCAAGGTGAAGGTGCGCCGCGAAGGGGTGAAGGTCCGCTATCGCCTGAGCTATCGGGACGAGAGCGCCCTTGAGCGCCAGAAGAACCGCGTCATGGCGACCCTTCTCTACGGATTAGAGGACAACCCTCTCGGGGCTTCGCTCGAGGTGGGCGACCAGTCGCCCGGCGCCAAGGGCACCTTCCTCCTCCCCCTGCGGGTCAAGCTGCCGATGGGCAACCTCGTCTTCCTGCCGCGCGAGGGCTACGCCGAGGCGCACCTCAACATCCTCGTCGGCAGCCGCGACGCCAACGGCAAGGTCACCCCGGTGCGCCGGGTCGCCGTCCCCATCCGCGTCCCCACCGCGCAGCTGGCGGACGCGAAAGGAAAGGTCTACGTCTACGAGATCCGCCTGCAGATGGAAGGCGGCGACCACACGGTAGCCGTCGCCATCGAGGACAGCGGCGCCGCCAGCACCTCGTTCCTCAACCGGGCGGTGATCGTGAAGGGGTGAGGCGGGGCACTGAATTCGCCCCACGTGGTCGCGCTCTCGCCGGCCGGCGGTTCATGTGCATGGCGAATTTAATGCGGGTTCGCGCCATCCGAAACCCCTCGATTCCACAAACTTTATGACAATTTCGTATAGTGCCTGATTTATATTATCGATGAAATCTCCCCGAGCTCGGAGGAAGTCGGCAATTGCGGAGTCGGTGTCATTTCCCCGGATGAAGGCCTCAACTGCTGCATCTGCGAAATAGAAGCGACTCTTCCTGAACGAAAGACCACGCGAAAGGAGCGGCTGCTTTTTGCCATCAGGATCACAGAATGCACACTCGTATCCTTGCCTAATGTTCTCTGGGTCGTAATGAAATGCTACTTTGTTGCGAACGTAACGGAGCGCCCTGACCATTGGACTCTCAGTGGCTTTATCCTTGAGAGTAGTCTCTCGGGAAGCGATAGCCAGTGCGGACCACGCTTCGCGGCCGGCCTTGGAGAGTTTTCTAATCACGTCCTTGAAGGCAGTATGTTCGATCACTGCCTGGCTCTTTGCAATTAGTTTTAAGAGCTCATGAACTGTTCCCACCTGCAATCGCACTGCCCCTATCATTAGTCCGCCGTATTGGCCACACTCTGGCGAGATTACGGCTTGCGCAGGACGGACGTTGGTCAGCAGAAGCCTTGCGAAGATGACATCCCGCAGATCGTTGTAAGCTACAGCTAGCGAAAGAACCAGGTCGCAAACATTCTGTGGGACATCTGTCGAACCAAGGAAGGCACTAGAATCAAAAGCCTCCAGAGGCACGAGCGACGCCACTTCTTCATTGTAATCTATCATACTCTAACACCTCCACTGTTAGTTCTGGACTGCCCACCAGCACTGCTGGCGTAGAGCGTCAGGGTTGTGCGCTCTGTCATTAGATACCATGCGATCCATCGTTTGGCGACGGGTCTGAGGGGCCGGGAGATGTTGGGGCCACTTGGGCAAGCATCAGTCGGAGCCGCTGCCGGCGAATCGGACGCCTAGCAGCGGGAGTTCGAGATGTCGGCCATACTGGTCGCCTGGCGTGCCTAGCGAAGTCCGTGCGCCGAATAGGCGCTCCTTCGGACTGCCGGGCTTGGCATCCGCTGATCGCGCCTCCGCGAGGCGAATGGGGCCGCGATCGCGCTACCGGCAGTCTCTCGCGGCTATCCACCTGAATTCCCGGCCGCGGGCCAGAATTCTGGGCTCATGGCCAGAATTCTCGGCTGTCGGCCAGTACTCCGAGGCGAGCTGCACGATTCCGGGACAATTTTCATGATTTGGGGACAACGGTCTCTATTCGGGGACAACGGCCAGGATTCCGGGACAGGCTCCAGTATTTAGGGACAATTTTCAGGTTTCGGGGACGAGGGCCAGGATTCCGGGACAATTTTCAGGATTCCGGGACAACTTCCAGGAAATCGGGACAACGATCAGGAAATCGGCCCGATGGCGAGCTTATCGGCCCGATGGCGGGCTTATCGGCCTGATGGGGAGCTTATCGGCCCGATGGCGAGCTTATCGGCCCGATGGCGAGCTTATCGGCCCGGCGGTCGCCTCGGCGGCTTCACGGTGCTTCCGCTGGCACGACGGTGTTCCCGAACTGGTAACGGCGGTCCGGTTTGCCTACCGGGAACTTCCGGTCGGTCACCCGGGCTCCGCGTCTCCGGCGCCGGCCAGGGCTTGCGCCGCGCCGCCGCGGCTGGCGGCGATGGCCTGGGTGACGGCCTTCTGGATCATCGCCTGCAGCTCGTCGGCGGTCTGCGGCAACCCTCCTTCGGGGGCCTTGGCCGGCTTCAACTGCGGCGCACCGCCGATCCAGTCGGCCAGCCGGTGCTGCGCACCCCGCGCTGCTTCCGGGAGGCCGAGCTCGAGGAAGTCCGCCGGCGGCACGCTCAGCACGCGTGTCAGCAAGCGCAGGTGGCGCACCCGGAAGTCGAGCCGGCCGTCGAGGAAGAGCTGCAGGGTGCCGTTGCGGAGCTGGAGCGCCTTCTCGATCTCGCGGTTCCGCAACCGCGAGGCAGCCACAGCCTCCCGCACGACTCTGATCAGATGACCCAAATCGTTGTCGGCCATGAGCTGACGGACTCTATGGTGGCGGCGGTCCCGGGCGCAAGGTGGGCCGGCAGCGCGCCGTCGAGCCGATGAAGCCCGCGCCCGAGGCGCGGGGAAGGGGTGGTTCAGGCCGGACGCGGCCGGATCGCGATCTCGAGGTCGCCGCCGACCGCGGTGGCCCAGGCCTTGAGGAGCGCGACCGTGGGGTTGCTGCGCGGGCGCTCGGCCTGAGCGACCGCCTGTTGGGTGCAGCCAAGTTTTTCCGCCATCTGGCGCTGCGTGAGCTGAGCTCGCTCGCGCGCCTCGCGCAAGAGATATCCGGGGAAAATGTCCTCCCACGGAGGGAGCTTCCCCCAACTCTTGAGAGTCTTCCACTCCGCATAATCTCGCGGGCGCGTGCGTTTGACGCCGGGAGGCAGCGGCGGAAGAGGTCCGCGAATCCGGGGACGATAGACCTTCAGGTTGTTTTCTGTGCCCATGCCGTCAAGGCCTCTCTGCTTCGTATCTCCTCCAAGCATTTTATCAGCCCAAAACCTATTTCTTTTCCGTCGCCCCTCCAGCCCGGTCGCGGAACCAGGCTGCGGTGCGGGCTAGGCCTTCGGCTAGGGGGAGGGGGGCGGGGAGGTTGAGCTGGCGGCGGATGCGGGTGGCGTCGATGACGGAGCGCTGCTGCTCGCCGGGCTTGGCGGGGCCGTGCTGGGTTTCGAGGTTCGTTCCCACCGCCTTGGCCAGCTCGCGGTAGAGCTCGACGACGGAGGTCTCGATCCCCGTCCCGACGTTCCAGATGTGGAAGCCCGGGAGGCCGAGGGCCGCCTCGCAGGCGCGCACCACGTCCGAGACGTGGACGTAGTCGCGGGTCTGCCGGCCGTCGCCGTTGATGGTCGGCGCGCGGCCGGCGAGCAGGCGGTCGAGGAAGATCGCCACCACCCCGGCCTCGCCGTGCGGGCTCTGCCGCTCGCCGTAGACGTTGGCGAAGCGCAGGCAGGCGGCGTCGAGGCCGTAGGCCGTATGGTAGAAGAAGAGGTAGCGCTCGCCGGCTAGCTTGGCGACGCCGTAGGGGGAGACCGGGCGGGCGAGATGATCCTCGGTCGCCGGGAAGGCCTCCTGCTCGCCGTAGATGGCGCCGCCGGTCGAGGTGAAGAGGACCTGGCGGACGCCGCCGCGGCGGGCCGCTTCCAGCAGGTTCAGCGTCCCCAGGACGTTGACGTCGGCGTCGAAGAGCGGGTCGGCGACCGACCGGCGGACGTCCATCTGCGCCGCCGCGTGCACGAGGACGTCGAAGCCGCCGCTCTCGACGAGCCGCGCCGCCTCCGGCGAGCGGATGTCGAGGACGTGGAGCTGGGCGCCGGGCGGGAGGTTGTCGCGGCGGCCCCCCGAGAGGTCGTCGATCACCGCCACATGGTGCCCGGCGGCCAGGAAGGCGGCGCAGAGGTGCGAGCCGATGAAGCCCGCTCCGCCGGTCACGCAGAGGCTCTTTGCGGCGTCGCCCATGGCGGTCGTAGCGTACCGCAAGATACGGCGACCCCGGCCGCACGCCGAGGGTTGCCCCGTTGGGGTGGGTTGGGCGAGGATGGAGCGCAACTGTTTGAGCCCGGGAGGGCGAGTTTGAGCACCGCCCGCAGCCCGACCCGCCCAACGGGGCCCAGGCTGGGGTCAGGCCTCGCCGTGATAGCTTGCCGGATCGCGATGGGCAAGCGGCTGCTCGACCTCGGCGGCGACCCTTCACGGGTGCCGCCGGACCGGCCTCCCGGCCCGGTCGACGTCGTCGTGCCGGTGCACGGCGCTGCCGGTCCCTTCGCCCGCTGCGTCGAGAGCCTTCTCGAACACACCGACCTCGACCGCCACCGCCTGGTAGTCGTCTTAGACGGCCCGCAGCCGGCGGCGACCGAGGAGCTCCTGGCGCGGACCGCGGCGGTGCGGCCGGGCGCGCTGACCCGGATCGACAGCCCGGAGCAGCGGGGCTTCGTCGCCAGCGTCAACCGCGGCATGGCCGTCTCGGACCGCGACGTCGTGCTGCTCAACAGCGACACCGTGGTGACCGCCGGCTGGCTCGAGAAGCTCCAGGCTGCGGCCTACTCCGCGCCCGAGATTGCCACCGTCACCCCCTTTTCGAACAGCGCCACGATCTGCTCGCTCCCCCGCTTCCTGGAGACCAACGCCCTCCCCGCCGGCTGGGACGTCGACTCTTTCGCGCGGCGCGTCGAGGAGCGGTCGCTCCGCGCCTACCCGCGCCTGCCCACCGGGGTCGGCGTCTGCCTGTACCTCAAGCGCAAGACCCTGGACGCCGTCGGCCTCTTCGACGAGGCGAGCTTCGGCCTCGGCTACGGCGAGGAGAGCGAGTTCTGCAGGCGGGCCTCGAAGGCCGGCTACGCCCACGTCCTGGACGACGCCACCTTCATCTTCCACGAGGGGCAGCGGAGCTTCGGGGCGGCGCGCGGGAGCCGGGTCCGGGCGGCCCACCGCGCCATGCGCCGGCTCCATCCCGAGTACCTGGCGACGGTCGCCGCCTTCCTCCGCGCCGATCCCCTGGCGCCGCTCCGCGAGCGGGTGCTCCGGGACCTCGCCCCGAAGCGCCGCGCGACCCGGCCTCCCGAGCGCGTCCTCCACATCGTCCACGGCTGGCCTCCCTACAACCAGGCCGGCACGGAGATCTACGCCGCCGGGCTGGCCCGCTCGCAGGCGGCGCGCCGCGAGGTCGCCGTCTATGCCCGCATCGCCGACCCCGAGCGCCAGCTGGGCGATGCCGTCGAGCTCCTCGACGGCGGCGTGCGGGTTCGCCTGGCGGTCAACAACTTCACCCAGCGCGACCCGCTGTCGCGCAACGCCATCGCCGACCGCGGGCTGGACGCCGACCTCCGCCGTCTCCTGGCCGGCTTCGACCCCCTCCTCGTCCACGTCCACCACCTTGCCGGCCACGCGGCGTCGCTCCTGGAGGTGGTGGCGCGGCGCCGGCCGCGCATCCCCATCGTCTACCAGGTGCAGGACTGGTGGGCGGCCTGCGCCCGTTCGAACCTCCTCGACCGCCAGCGCCGCCTCTGCCCCGGCCCCGCGCCCGGGCGCTGCGCGCGCTGCCTGGCGCTGACGGCGCTCCCCCCGGCGCCCCTCCTCAACCGGGCGCTCTACGCCCTCCGCGCGCGGCGCATGCGCCGCGCCCTCTCCCGCGCCGACGCCTTCGTCATGGGCTCGCGCTTCATCGCCGACAGCTACCGCCGGCTGGGCCTCCTCCATCCCGGCGACCGTGTGCGCGTGCTGCCCTACGGCGTCGCGACGGCGGACCGCGGCGCTCCTCCGGCGCCCGCCGGCCCGCCCGCTCTGCCCCTCCGCTTCGGCTTCCTGGGCTCGCTCCTGCCGCACAAGGGCCTCCACGTGGCGGTCGCCGCCTTTCGCGACATCGATCCCCGGGAGGCCACGCTCACCGCCTGGGGAGACCCCGCGATCTCCCCCGCCTATGCCGCGGAGCTTGAGGCCGGCGGCGGACTTCCCCCCGCCGTCCGCCTGGCCGGCACCTTCCGCGAGGAGGAGAAAGACGCGGTCTTCGCCGGCCTCGACGTCCTCCTCGTGCCGTCCATCGGCCTCGAGTCGTTCGGCCTCGCCGCCCGCGAGGCCATGGCCCGCGGCGTGCCGGTCGTGGCGAGCCGCCTGGGGGCGCTGACGGAGGCTCTGGAGGTTCTGGAGGGCCGGGAGTGCGGCGCCCTCTTCGCGCCCGGCGACGCCCGGGAGCTGCGCGCCTGGATCGACCGCCTGGTCGCCGACCCCGGGATCGTCTCCGCCTGGCGGCGCAACCTGCCGCCGGTCAAGGGCCTGGAGGCCCACGCCGAGGAGATCGAGGCGGTGTACGAGGAGGTGCTGGCGGCGGCGGGGAAGCCGAGATGAAGAGGGCGGAGATCGAGACCGCCTGGCGGGTGCTCCGCGCCGAGGGGTGGCGGGCGGCCCGCGACCGCGCCTGGGACCGGCTGCGGGAGGAGGCGCGCCGCCGCTCCTTCTCGACCGTCGCCACCTACGCCACCGTCGACTTCTCGGCGCCCCTCCTGAACTTGAGCTCGGGCGCCCCGGCCGCCCGCCTGGGCGGCGTCCAGGCGCAGCTCCTCGCCCGCCTGGAGGCGGAGGAGGAGCAGCGGCCGG
>DATNKQ010000278.1:0-9039 GCA_035603315.1 Thermoanaerobaculia bacterium | reverse complement strand
TGGGGCGGCCGCCGGAGACCGCGGTCTCCATCCGCGGCGGGGCCGCGGAGCTGGCTTCCGGCGCCGTGCCCGAGCCGGCGGTCGCGGTCGCCCAGGCGCGGCAGGCGAACGCCGAGCTGGCGCTCCTCGACCGCCGCATCGCCGAGGAGACGGCGCGCCTCGACCTCGCCCGCGCCCTGCGCTTCCCCGATCCGGTCGTCGACGGCTCCGTCACCCACGGCGCGGAGCCCGACTTCGAGTGGGGCTGGCGGGCCGGAGTGACGGTGAACCTGCCGGTCTGGAACCGCCACCGGGGCGGCGTCCAAGTGGAGGAGACGACGCTCGCCCAGCTCAGGGCGCAGCGCGACGCGCGGGCGGCGGAGATCGGCGGCGCCGTCTATTCGGCGGTCGCCCAGGCGGCGGCGCAGCGCGAGCAGGTGCGCCGTTTCCACGACGAGATCCTGCCGCGGGCGGAGGAGGTGGAGCGCATGGCCGAGGATTCCTATCGTTCCGGACAGACGGGCCTCGTGGCCCTCCTGCAGGCGCTGCAGGCGACCCGCGACGTCCGCCTGGCGGCCATCCAGGCGGGTCTCGATTTCCAGACCTCGCTGGCCGATCTGGAGAAGGCGATGGGAGCGCCGCTGCCATGAGGCTGCCGGCCTTCGTTCTCACCGCCGTCTGCCTCGCCATGGCTGCTATGGCCGCCTGCGGCGGCGGCACCAGCGAGGTGGTGGAGACGACTGACCGCGTGCCGGTGACCGTCGCCCTCGCCCGGCGGGGGCCGATCCGCGCCACCGTGCTGGTGACCGGCACGGTCAAGCCGGCGCCGGGGGCCGAGCTGGCGGTGACCGCTCCGCAGGCGGCGCGCATCGCCGCCCTGCCCAGGGGCGAGGGCGACCGGGTCAAGAAGGGTGACCTCCTCGTCCGCTTCGAGATCCCCTCGCTCGAGGCCGACGCCGCTGGCCGGCGCTCCGACCTCGCCCGCGGCGAGGCGCGGCTGGAGACCGCCCGCGCCGCCGCCCGGCGGGTCGAGGGACTCTTCGAGCGCGGCATCGCCGCCCGCAAGGAGGTCGAGGACGCCAAGCGCGAGCTGGCGGAGGCGGAGGCGGGGGTGGCGGAGGCGAAGAGCGCCGGCCGGGCTGCCGGCGTCCTTGCCGGACGGGAGGTCGTGCGCGCCCCCTTCGACGGCGTGGTGGCGAGCCGGCTCCACAACCCCGGCGACCTCGTGGACTCCTCGGCGAGCGACCCTATCCTCAAGCTGATCGATCCCGCCCGCCTGCAGGCCGAGGCGGCGGTGCCGCTCTCCGACCTGCCGCGGGTGGCGGCCGGCAGCCCGGCGCGGGTGCTCGGGCCGCCGCCCTATCCGCCGGAGGCGGCGAAGGTGGTCGCCCGGCCGGCGGCCGTCGATCCGGCGACGGGGGCGGCCAACGTCCGCCTCGCCTTCGCGCGGCCGACGGCGCTGCCCGCCGGCACGCCGGTGCAGATCGAGATCCTCGGCGAGGAGCACCCGAGCGCCGTCCTGGTGCCGGCCGCCGCGGTCGTCCAGGAAGGGCCGGAGAGCTCCGTCTTCGTCGTCGACGCCGCCAGCCGCGCCCATCGCCGCCCCGTCGCCGTCGGCTGGACCGCCCAGCGGGAGACCGAGGTCCTCTCCGGCCTGGCGCCTGGCGAGCGGGTGATCGTGACCGGGCAGCAGGGTCTGCCCGACGGCGCCCTGGTGACCCCCGCCCCCGCCGCCCCGCGATGAAATCGCCGTTCTCGCTGACGCATCATCCCGCCGACCCGGCGCGGCGCCGCGGCTGGAATCCGGCGCGGCTGGCGGAGCGCCACGGCCGCGCCGTGATCCTCATCACCATTTTCCTCGCCGTCGCCGGCGGCATCTCCTTCTTCTACCTCCCCAGCAGCATCTATCCGCCGCTCGAGTTCCCGCGCCTCTTGGTCATCGCCAAGAGCGGCACGCTCCCTGCCCGCTCGATGATGCTCACCGTCACCCGCCCCCTGGAGCAGGCGGCGATGGAGGTGCCCGGCATCCGCCGCGTCCGCTCGCGCACCTTCCGCGGCTCGACCGAGATCTCCGCCCAGTTCGACCCCGGCACCGACATGCCCGGCGCCCTCCAGCTCCTGCAGGGCCGCGTCGACGAGGTGAAGGGGAGCCTGCCCGCCGACGTCGACGTGGCGGTCGAGCGCTTGACGCCGGCCGCCTTCCCCATCTTGAGCCTCAACCTGACGGGGGGGCTCTCCACCGCCGACCTCCGCGACTACGCCTTCTACGTCCTGCGGCCGGCGCTCGCCCGGGTGCCGGGGGTGGGCCGGGTCGACGTGCTGGCGACCGACACGCGGGAGATCGAGGTGGTGGCCGATCCGGCCCGCCTGCTGGCCGCCGGCCTGACCATCGGCGACGTCGCCGAGGCCCTCCGCGCCGCCAACCAGCTGCAGCCGGTGGGGCGCTACACCGCCGGCGGGCGGCAGGAGCTCGTCCTCGCCTCGGGGCTGTGGAGCTCGACCGACGACATTGCCCGCACCCCCGTCGCCGTGCGCAAGGGGGAGGCCCTGCGGGTGGCGGACGTGGCGGCCGTCTTCCCCGGCGCCCCGGACCGCACCAGCCTGGTGACCGGCAACGGCCACGACGCCGCCATCGTCAACGTCTCGCAGCAGGTCGGCGCCAGCATCCTGGAGGTCGAGAGCGGCATCCAGGAGGAGCTCAGGAAGGCCTCGGCCTCGCTGCCCTCCGGCCTCCGCATCTCCAAGGTCTACGACCTCGCCGACTTCGTGGCCACCGCCATCGCCAACGTCCGCGACGCCATCCTCATCGGCTGCGCGCTCGCCGTCCTCATCCTCTTCGTCTTCCTGCGCGACGGCCGGATGACCCTCGTCTCCTCCCTCACCCTGCCGCTCACCGTCCTCTCGACCTTCCTCTTCCTCCTCCTCTTCGGCCAGACCATCAACCTCATGTCGATGGGCGGCCTGGCGGTCGCCATCGGCCTGGTCATCGACGACGCCGTGGTGGTGGTCGAGAACATCCACCGCCGCATGGCGGCGGGCCTGGGGGTGCACGTCGTCGAGGAGGCGACGGGGGAGCTGGTGGCGCCGGTCGTCGCCTCGACGCTCACCACGGTCGTCGTCCTCGCTCCCCTGAGCCTGCTGTCGGGGGTCGCCGGCCAGTTCTTCCGCGCGCTGTCGTTGACCCTGTCGGTCGCGGTCTTGATCTCGCTCTTCCTGGCCCTCACGCTCATTCCCCTCCTCGCCCGCATCGCCTACTGGGGAAGGGAGGAGCTGACCCGGCGGCATCCGGCCGGGGGCGGCGGGCTCTACGTCCCCACCCTCAGGGCGGCCATGGGCCATCCGCTTCTGGCGCTCCTCGCCGCGCTCTCCCTCGGGGTGCTGGCCTTTTTCCTCTACTCGCGGATCGCCTCCGGGTTCCTGCCGGAGATGGACGAGGGGGGCTTCGTCGTCGACTACCGCACCCCTCCCGGCACCGCCCTCGAGGAGACCGACGTCATGGTGCGCAAGATCGAGCGGATCGTCGCCGCCACCCCCGAGGTCGCGGCCTTCTCGCGCCGCACCGGCGCCGAGCTCGGCATCTTCGCCACCGAGCAGAACAAGGGGGACGTCCTCGTGCGCCTGAAGCCGCGCAGCCAGCGCCGGCGCTCCGCCCAGCAGGTGATCGACGCCCTGCGGCCGCAGCTGCGCGCCGCCGCGCCGCGGGCGGAGATCGAGTTCGCCCAGATCCTCCAGGACATGCTGGGCGACCTCGAGGGGACGCCGACGCCGATCGAGGTGAAGATCTTCGGCGAGGACCCCGAGAAGCTCGAGGCGGTGGCCGCGCAGGTGGAGGCGCGGATGGCCCGGGTGCCCGGGGTGGTCGACCTCGTGAGCCCGCAGCGCGGCAGCCCCGAGGTCACCTGGGAGATCGATCCGGTGGCGGCCGGCCGCCTGGGCCTGACCGTCGACCAGATCTCGACCCAGCTGGCCGCCGCCTGGCTGGGGACCACCCCGACCAGCCTCCGCCTCCTCGACCGCAGCGTGCCGGTGCGGGTGCGCTATCCGGACCGCGACCGCTTCGACCCGGCGCGCCTGGGGTCGATCCCCATCCGCGGCGCCAACGGGCGGATCGTGCCGCTCCAGAGCCTCGGCCGCGCGGTCCAGTCCACGGGCCAGAACGTCCTCTACCGCGAGAACCTGCGGCAGATGGCCCTCCTGACCGCTCGCCTCGAAGGCCGGGACCTGGGCAGCGCGGTGGCCGACATCCAGGCCCGCCTGGCGCACCTGCCGCTGCCGGTCGGCTACTCGCTCGAGGTCGGCGGCCAGTACGAGTCGCAGGGCCGGGCCTTCCGGGAGCTCCTCCTCGTCTTCGCCGCCGCCGCCGCGCTCGTCTTCCTCATCCTGGTGATCGAGTTCCGGGCCTTCACGCCGGCGGTCCTCATCCTCGGCGCGGCGCCGCTCTCGCTCGCCGGCGCCTTCTTCCTGCTGTGGGCCACCGGCACCGAGCTCAACGTCTCCTCGGCCATGGGGCTCATCCTCCTCGTGGGGCTGGTGGTCAAGAACGGCATCGTCATGCTCGACTACGCCCATCGCCTGCAGGACGGCGGCATGGAGATGCGGGAGGCGATCGCCGAGGCCGCCCGGGTGCGCCTGCGCCCCATCCTCATGACCACCCTCTGCACCCTCTTCGGCCTGCTGCCCCTGGCCCTCGGCCTGGGCGCCGGCGCCGAGCTGCAGCAGCCGCTGGCGCTGGCGGTGATCGGCGGCCTCGGCCTCTCGACCCTGGTCACCCTCTACGCCGTGCCCGCGGTCTACGCCTACCTGCGCACGGGGCCGCAGCAGACGGTCGAGCGCTGACGGCCCTCACCCCCGGCAGCTTTTCCGCCTTCCTGCATATACCTCCATGCTCGCCCTGCTATACGCGCGGCCCCGCGTTCGCTACACTCCCCGGATGGCAACGACGCCCTTTCGCCTGCCGCGGCTCCTGGCCTCGGCGGCCCTCCTGCTGATCGCGGCGTCCGGCCCGGCGGCGGCCACCTCTTTCGTCATGGTCGCGGACGGTCACCTGGCCGACCAGGCCGCGGTGATCGCCGAGATCCACGTCGTCGCCGTCGAGCCGGCTCCCGGCGGCGGGGCGCCTGCGACCGACTACCTGGTCGAGGTCGAGCGCCTGATCAAGGGCTACACCGCCGGCAGCACGGTTCTCGTGCGGGTGCCGGGAGGGGTCCGCGCCGACGGCATCGGGCTGCAGATCCGGGGCGCGCCGCGGTTCGACGAGGGCGACCGCGCCCTCCTCTTCCTCAAGGAGCGGCCGGACGGCGCCTACGGCGTGCTTCACCTCATCCTCGGCGCCTTCCACGAGGTGGACGTCGCCGGCTGGCGGATCGTTCTGCGCGACCTGTCGCAGGCGACGGAGCTCTCGCCGCGGGAGAACGGCGGCTTCGCGGCGACCGCCGGCAGCGACCGGCCGCGCGACCTCGGGCGCTTCCGCGGCTGGCTGCAGGAGCGGTCGGGCGGAGCGCTGCGGTCCCCCGACTACTTCGTCGACCTGCCTGCGGGAGCGCTCGACTCCATCCGGGAGAAGTTCAACCTCTTCACCCACGCCGGGGTCGACGTGCGCTGGTTCGACTTCGACGCCAGCCAGCCGGTCGCCTGGCGCGCTTACGTCGCCGGCCAGCCGGGGCTAACGGGCGGCGGCTTTCGGGAGCTCGTCACCGCCATCGGCGTCTGGGACGGCGTGCCCGGCGTCAACATCCGCTACTTCTACGCCGGCACCACCAGCAACGACAACGGGCTGCGCAGCTTCGACGGCGAAAACACCCTCGTCTTCAACGACCCGCACGGCGAGATCGGCACCAGCTTCGCCTGCGGCAGCGGCGGCACCCTGGCGATCGGCGGCCCCTGGTTCGACGCCTCGTCGACGGCGGTGCGGAACGGCGTCACCTACCTCCGGATCCTGGGCGGCGACATCGTCACCAACACCGGCCTCGAATGCTTCTTCGGCAAGAGCCGCAACGCCTCGAAGGCCGCCGAGGAGCTGTTCGGCCACGAGCTCGGCCACACCCTGGGCCTGGCCCATTCGAGCGACGCGCGCAACGAGCCCAACCCGCTCCTCCGCGACGCCTTGATGTACGCCTTCCTCCACGACGACGGCCGCGGCGCCCGCCTCAACGCCGACGACCGGGCGGCCGTCCAGCAGCTCTACGGCACCGGCAGCAGCGTTACCGGCGGCGTCTGCCGGCCGGGCGCCGCGACGCTCTGCCTCGACGGCCGGAGGTTTCAGGTCACGGTCGCCTGGCGCAACCAGTTCGACGGCACGAGCGGCGTGGGGCGCGCCATTTCGCGCTCCGACACCACCGGCTTCTTCTCCTTCGGCGATCCCTCGAACGTCGAGCTGCTGGTCAAAATCCTGGACTTCGGCAGCGCCGTCAAGGTCTTCTACGGCGAGCTCACCGACCTGCAGTTCACCGTCACCGTCGCCGAGGTCGCGACCGGCGCCGTCAAGACCTACGCCAACACGGCCGGCGACTGCGGCGGCATCGATCAGAACGCTTTCGACGTCATCGGCGGCGGCGTGGGGGCGTCGCGGAGCGCCAGCCGCACGGCCGGGAGCGCCGCCGCCGGCGCCTGCCGCGCGGACCGCAACACCCTCTGCCTCCTGGGCGGCCGCTTCGCCGCCACCGTCGAGTGGGCGAACCCGGGCAACGGCACCGGCGGCGTGGGGGGAGCGCTCCCCCTCTCGAGCCTGGTGGGGACCTTCTTCTTCACCGACCCCGGCAATGTCGAGCTGATGACCAAGGTCATCGACTTCGGCGACCGCGTCGCCTTCTTCTACGGCAGCCTCTCCGACCTGCCGTACACCATCCGCCTGACCGACACCTCGACGGGCCGGGAGAAGATCTACCAGAGCACGCCGGGCAGGCTCTGCGGCGGCATCGACAACCACGCTTTCTGAGGGCGCGGCGAGGCGCCTCCGGGCGCCCCGCAACCGTCGCGGACGCCGATGCCGGCCCCGGCGGCGGGGTCCGGCGTCGTGTAAGCTGTAGCGACTCGAGGGGACGGCTTGAGAAGGCTGGTGCGAAAGGGGGGACTCGAACCCCCACGACCTTGCGGCCACAAGATCCTGAATCTTGCGCGTCTACCAGTTCCGCCACTTTCGCGCGCGACCGATTGTAGGGAGAGATCACCAGGGTGTCAATTGAGCTTTCAGAGCCCCTTCCCGGGGCCGAAGAGTTGCTGCTGGAACGGGTTGCGCAAGCCTTGGAGGAGGCCGGACCGCCGGGCCGGACGCTCGACGAGCTGCGCGACGGGACGGTCGCGGCGGCCGGGACCGCGGCGACAGAGCTCGACCGCGCCCTCGCCCGGCTGGCGGCCGCGGGCCGCGCCGTGGAGGCGGACGGACGCTGGCGGGCCACGGGCTTCACCGGCTGGGAGGCGGGGCGGTTGGAGCTCCTGCCGAGCGGCGACGGCCTCGTCTACCTGACCCCTTCCCGCGAGCCGGCCTACTTCGTCCCTCGCCGGCGCCTTCAGGGGGCGGTCGCTGGCGACACCGTCCTCGTCCGCCGTCCCGCGGCCAGGGCGGCCAGAACGAAAGCCAGCACCCCCGCGCGGGCGGACCGCCCCGGGCGCCGGGATCGCGATCAGCGGCTTCCCGAGATCTCGGTCGTGCGCGTGCTGTCGCGGCGCCACGAGACGCTGGTGGGGACCCTCGCCGCCCCCGATCCTCACGATCCAGCCGCGGGAGCCGGCCGCCGGCTGTCGCCCTTCGACGCCCGGCTGCCGGAGCTCGAGGTGACGGGCGGCGACGGCATCCCCGCGGACTCCTACGTGGTGGTCGAGCTCGAGCGCCCGTCGTCCCGGCGCGCCGGGGGCGAGCCGCGGGGGCGGGTGGTCGAGGTGCTGGGCGGTCCAGAGGCGCCGGGGGTGGACGTGCTGGTGGTGCTCCGCCACCACCGCATCCCCGATCTCTTCCCGGAGGCGGTCTCCGCCGCCGCCCTGGCCTTCCCGCCGGATCCCCGGCCGCAGGACTGGGAGGGGCGCGAGGACCTCCGCGAGCGCACCGTCATCACCATCGACGGCCCGAGCGCGCGCGACTTCGACGACGCGGTGTCGATCGAGCGCCTGCCCCGCGGGGTCTTCCGCCTCGGGGTGCACATCGCCGACGTCGCCCAGTACGTCGACGAAGGCGGGGTGCTCGACCTCGAGGCCTACCGCCGCGGCACCAGCGTCTACTACCCCGAGCGGGCGGTCCCCATGCTGCCGGAGGGGTTGTCGAACGGCCTCTGCTCGCTCCGCCCCCGGGTCCCCCGGCTCACCTTCTCAGTCTTTCTGGACATCGACCGCGACGGCCAGGTCCTCGCCCGTCGCTTTGCCGAGACGGTCATCCGCAGCTCGCGGCGGATGACCTACGACGAGGTGCGCCGCCTCCTCGAGGAGCCGCGCCCGGACGACCGCGGCGAGTACGGCGCCATCCTGCCGGCCTTGAACGAGATGCGCCACCTGATGGAGATCCTGAACCACGCCCGCGCGGTGCGCGGCTCGATCGACTTCGACCTGCCGGAGGGGGACGTGGCGCTCGACAGCGACGGCACCATGGTGGGGATCTTCCCCGAGGAGCGGCACGTCGCCCACCGCATCGTCGAGGAGTTCATGATCGCCGCCAATGAGGCGGTGGCCTACGAGCTCGTCCGCCACGAGCTGCCGGCCCTCTTCCGCGTCCACGACGCGCCCGGCAAGCAGCGCCTGGAGGAGCTCCGCGAGCTGCTGCGGACGGTGGGGCTGGATCTCCCAGGCGAGCTCGACGAGCTGCCGCCGAGCGCCCTCCAGGAGGTGCTGCGGCAGGTCAAGGGGCGGCCGGAGGAGCACTTCGTCTCGACCCTCGTGCTGCGCACGCAGCAGCGGGCCTTCTACAGCCCGGAGTGCCGCGGCCATTACGCCCTGGCGTCGCGCTATTACACGCACTTCACGTCGCCCATCCGCCGCTACCCCGACCTCGTCGTGCACCGGCAGCTGAAGGCGCTCCTGCGCCGCGGCCCGGAGGGGGCGCGGCGGGAGGCCGAGGCGACGCTCCTCGCCGGCCGG
>DATNKQ010000229.1:0-5608 GCA_035603315.1 Thermoanaerobaculia bacterium | reverse complement strand
TGCCGGCACCGCCCCTCGAGCCAAGGTCCGGCCCCTCTTCGGTTGCGCCGACCAGAGGCCGGCGCCCGAGAGATCCGCGGCGCGGTCGAGCTCGCCGAGCCATGCCACGCACTCGGGATGGACCGCCGCGACCAGCGGGATCAGGGGATCGTCCGCTGCCCAGGATTGGAAAAGATCCGCATCCACCACCCCGGCGAGAGAGACCGCGCCGACCTCCACGCCCCAGCGCTCGTGCAGGAGGTCGGCCAAGCGGTCGGGCCGGACCACCAAGGCCTCGAAGCTGAGCAGCAGCGAGCGCTCTCGTCGGCGTCGATGAAACTCCAGGAGCTGCCGGTTGTAGAAGCTCCAGATGCGGTAGGCATATTCAGGATGGCGGAGGAAGACGTCGATCCCCAGCCGCTGCAAGGAGTCCGCAACCGCCCACGGATGACGGTACAGGAAGACATACCGCGGGCCCGGAAGAAGCGAATCCCAAAAATCGAGCGCCAGGGTCGTACATGGATCTTTCCAACCCCAGCCTCCGCCTGCCTCGACACGGGCCGTTACGAGGGTCTGTGCCTCTTGCCGGAAGGCCTCGAAGCCATGGCGGTCCAGGCGCTCGCTCTCCGTCCACCCCCAATCGGGGAACCCGCCGTCGCCGGAAAGCGTGCAGGCCTGGAGCATCCGCCGGTTGAGCGCCAGGAATTCCGCGGACGGCTGCCGCCCCATGTCGATGCCCAGGGCCGAGGTCATCGCGGCGACGAGCGAGGCGCCCGAGCGGTGCATCCCCGCCGCGATGATCGGAGATGCCGCCATATTCATGGCTACGCGGCTGTCCTGGTGGCGAGGAAGAGGATGAGCGGAGAGCCGAGATATCCAAAATCGCGACTCCAGAAGGAGTACCCGTTCACCTCCGCGAAGCCCGCGGCGCGCACCTCGTCGAGCAGCTCCCAACCGAAATGGTAGAAGGCCAGACAGCCTTCGGTGGAGAGGGGATCGCCATGGTATTCCGGTTCCATCAGGTGACGGATTCCCCCTTGCTCGTCGACGATCGCTCGCACCAGGTTCTCCGGGTGCTCCGGCCGGAACGGCACGGAGAACAACAGGCTGCCACCCGGCCGCAGGACGCGGTGGCATTCCGAGAGCGCCCGGCCGAAGTCGGGGACGTGCTCGAAGACCTCGAGAGAAATGACGAAGTCGAAGCTGGCGCCCGCGAAAGTGAGCCGGGTCACGCTCTCGTTGCGAATTCCGCCGGCCGTCGGCTCGCCAAACCCGATCTCCCGACCCAGGTACTCGCTGCCGACGACGTTCGGATGCCGCTCCCTGAGACAGCGGAAGAACGGAGTCGTCTGCTCCATGAGGTAGATGGAGGCATCCGGGGACGGCGCCAGGCTCTCCTCGAAGAAGTGAAGGGTGGCTCGCATCCGATTGTACAGACGACAACCGGAGCAAAGCAGATGCTCCCGCCAGTTGGGGGTAAGCACGCCGTCGACGGGATAGGAGTAGGAATAGTCCACCTGGAAATCGACCTGGCGCCGACAGATCCAGCAATAGCCGGGCACGGTGAAGCGCTCAACGCCTGTGATCAGGGAGCGTTCGAGGGCCCGGCGCCGCAAGATCTCGGGCCCGGTGGCGGCTGCATGGTCGCGATAGGCCGCAACGCTGCCGAGCCGAACCCATTCGACGGCTTCGGGTCGCGCCTGGCTCCTCTGTATTCTCAATCGGCGCGCTCCGCTCGGCTGTCCAGTGTTTGAGGGCAACCTACCATCCGCAACTTCAGGCGGTCAAGGAGCGCGGCGCTGCCCAGAAGACCTCGATTCGGGCAGGTGTAGGATGCCGCCGATTCAGAGTCTGTATGCCCTTTCGAGCCCACGTTCTTGCCGCCGCCATCCTGTTCGCGTCCTGCTCCCCCTCGGAGCCGGGTGTTGCGCCAGGACCGGCCCGCAACCTGATCGTCATCTGCATCGACACGCTGCGCGCCGACCACGTGAGCGCCTACGGCTATTCGCGGCAGACCACTCCCTTCGTTGACACCCTGGCGAGCAACGGCACACTCTTCGCGAATGCCTACGCCCATTCCAACTGGACGGTCCCGTCGACCGCCAGCCTGTTGACCTCCCTCTATCCCTCCGAGCACGGCGCCGGAATCGCGGGAAAGGTACGGCTCCTGGGGGAAAACACGCCGCTGCTGCAGATCCGGGAGGGAGTGGAGACGCTCGCCGGGCGCCTGCGTCGCGAGGGCTTCCGAACCGGTCTGTTCTCTGCCAACCCCTACCTGTTCGGTCGCTTCGAAGAGGGTTTTGACGCCGCCCTGGTCGACCGCAAGAACGCCGCCGAGCTCACCACCGCGGCCCTGCGGTGGCTCGATCATAGGGGGAACGATCGCTTTTTTCTCTACCTCCAGTACATGGACCTGCACCATCCTGTGGAACCCCCGCCCCCCTTCTTCAATTTCTTCCCGGTCGCCGAGGGCGGCAGGCGCGGGCCGGAGCACTCCGGCTGGAGCTTCGGTCGAATCAAGGACCAGCACGAGCTCGACGATCCTGCCTTCCGGCAGTTCCGCGCCCACCGGCTGGCGCTCTACGACGGGGCTCTGCGCTTCGTCGACGCGGAGGCTCGACGGCTCTACCGCGAGCTCGAGAAGATCGGCGAGGCCCGGCAGACCGTGGTGGTGATCACCTCCGACCATGGAGAAGAGTTCTGGGACCATGCCCTGGCCGAGCACGCCACCGCTAAAGACCCGCGGGGCTATTGGGGCGTCGGACACGGTCATACGATGTACGAGGAGCTGCTGCGCGTGCCCCTCATCCTGCGCGGCCCAGGAATCGCGCCGCGCAGGGTGGCGTGCCCCGTCCGTCACGTCGACGTTCTGCCGACCCTGCTCGACCTGCTCGGCCTGCCGCGCCCGACGGGGATTCGCGGGCGCAGCCTGGCCCCCCTCCTGCGACCGAGATCCGGTCCCGAGGAATGCGCGGCGGTTCCGCTGATCGCCGAGTCTCCGGCCTACGGTCCCGACAGCAAGGCGGTGACCTGGAAGGGTGACAAGCTGATCGCCCGCGGCGACGGCAGCGCTTACCTCTTCGACCTGCGCGACGACCCCGGCGAGCGCCACGACCTGGCAGCCGAGAGGCCTCGCCTGGCCGCCGGCCTGCACTCCATCCTGGACCGAGAGCTGGCTGGCGCCGCCGGTCCGGGCCGGACCGAGGCGCTCGGTCTCGACGAAAAGACCAAGCTCCAGCTCCGCGCTCTCGGCTACCTGCGGTAGTCGACGGAGGGGGGGAGGCCGCCTCGCGGAGGCCGGGAGGTGTGGGGCCGCCACGCCTCCCCCCACTTCTCCTCGAATTTCCGCCGGTTCTCGTCGAACAGGCGGCGGTATTCCCCCTCTTCCAAGGCGCCGAAGGACGACCGGCCCCAATGGTGGATGAAGACGTCTTCGGCGCAGACCACGCGGCCTCCAGCCGCGCGCACCCGGTGCGAGAAGTCGTCGTCCTCGAACATCCCGATGCCGAAGCGCTCGTCCAGCCAACCGATCTCATCCAGCAGCCGGCGCCGCATCGCCACGCAGTACATGGCCAGCATGGGGATGTCCCAGATCACACCTGTGTGCCGCCGCACGTAGGCGGCGGCGAAGTCCTCCATTCCCTCCAACGTCTCATATTCGACCTCGATCCGCGCCTCGTTGCCGGCCCAATTGGTGACCGGCCCCACGAGCTCGACTCCCGGCTTTTCGAGATGCCGTAGGAGCCCGTCAAGCCAGCCCCGGGTGACCACCGTATCGTCGTTGAGCAGGACGAGGTATTCGCACTCCCCGGCTGCCGCGATGCCGAGGTTGACGGCGCGCGGAAAGCCCACGTTGCGCTCGTTCCACACCACCTTGAGATTCGGCCGCCGGCCCTCCTCTTCTCCGAGGAGCTGGCGCACGCTCGCGGCGCCCGAATTATCGACGACCACGACTGCGAGGTTGGGATACCGGGTCCTGCTGAAGACACTTTCGAGGCAGCTCCGCAGCCGCGCCACCTCGGCATAGGCCACGATGACGATGGCCGCTCTGGGGTGGAATCCGCGGCGCCAGCGGCGCAGCGTCCGCCAGCCGCGCACCAGACCTGCCGTCCAGGGTCTCACCGGCAGTCGCGAGAGACTACACCACGCCTCGGCCGCGAATCGCCGGACCCGGAGCTCCGAGGGGCGCTGCCACCCGTGAGAGAAGGCGTCCCTCCGCGGGGCTTTCAGCCCTTGGCCGCAGCGGCCCGTCCGGGACGAAGGGAGCGAAGGGGCGACCCGACAGGATGGCGGTGATCCGCTCGGCGGCGAGGCCGTCGCCATAGGGATTCCCGCCATTGGTCATGCCGCAATAAGCATCGTCGTCCGTCAGCAGGCGCGCCGTCTCGGCAATGATGCGCTCACCATCGGTGCCGACCAAGCGGGCGACCCCCGCGTCGACACCTTCGGGGCGTTCCGTCTTGTCACGCAGCACGAGGACGGGCTTGCCGAAGGTCGGCGCCTCCTCCTGGAGGCCGCCGCTGTCGGTCAAGACCAGACGGGCCGAGCGCAGGCGGCTGACCATCTCCCGATAGCCGAACGGCTCGTGGAGCTCCAGATTGGGCAGCCCGGCGAGGAGTTGCTGCGCCGGCTCCCAGACCTTGGGGTTGCGATGCATCGGGAACACCCAGCGGAGCTCCGGGAAGAGCTCGGCCAGACGACGCACGGCGCGGAAGACCTCCCGCAGCGGAGCGCCGAAGCTCTCGCGGCGATGCACCGTGATCAACACGGAAGCCGTGTCCGGCGCATCGCCGAAGTCCTGGGCGATCGAGAGCAGCGCGTCGACGACCGTATTGCCGGTCACGAAGACCTTTCGCGGATCGGCCCCCTCCGCCAGCAGGAGGCCACCGGCGTGAGCGGTGGGCGCGAACAGCGCCGCCGCCAGGAGATCGATCGCCCGGCGGTTCGCCTCCTCCGGGAATGGGCACTTCAGGTCTCCCGTGCGCAGGCCGGCCTCGATGTGCCCGACCTTGACCCCGCGGTGGAAGGCGGCGAAGGCGCCGACCATCGCCGTCGTCGTGTCACCCTGGACGAGCACCCAGTCCGGCGCCAGCTCGCCGAGGATGGGGTCCAATGCCGCAAACGAGCGGGCCGCCAGATCGTTGAGCGACTGGTCCGGCCGCATGAGGTCGAGGTCGACGTCCGCCCGCAGGGCGAATAGGTCCTGTGCCTGATCGAGCATCTCGCGATGCTGGGCGGTCGCGCAGACGGTCACCGCGAAGCGATCGGGCCGCTGCCGGAGCGCCGCGACGACGGGCGCCATCTTGATGACCTCCGGCCGCGTGCCGTAGAGCAGGAGGACCTTGAGAGGCGAGGAGTTCTCGATCATGGAACGGTCAGGAAGTCCCTGGACCGGGGTCCGGGTGATGAAGCGCGCTTGAGCCGACTCGAACTACCGGTATCATATCGGAGCTGCACCGGAGATAGAAATCTTGATTTTCGAGAACGCTGGGGTCGTCCCATGAACGGCCATCCCATCCTCTTCCTGCCGATCGTCGACTGGCACTTCCGGCGCCAGCGGCCGCAGCAGCTCGCGCGCTGCTTCGCCCGCTCCGGCGCCCAGGTCTTCTACGGCGACCTGCGGCTCGCC
>DATNKQ010000227.1:0-2972 GCA_035603315.1 Thermoanaerobaculia bacterium | reverse complement strand
GCGAGAGCGAGGGACCTGGGTGGGGGGAGGCCGCGCAAACCTCTGATAGAAAATGACTTCGCGCCGCCCTTCCCCCAGGTCCCTCGCTCCCGCTCGGGATGACAACCGGGAGGGCGTGCTATCACCGCGCCTCAGTATAGGCTTACTGTCCCTTCGGTTGCCTTACCGGTTCCTTCCGTACTGCTCGTGGCTCGACACCCAGTCGAGCGAGGAGATGGCGGCGGCGAGCGAGAGCTCGCCGGCGAGGACGACGGCGGCGACGATCTCGGCGAGCTTCTTGACCTTGCCCTTGCCGACGCAGCCGAGGATCGCCAGGCACTCGCGCTGGGTCGCGAGAGCGGTGCCGCCGCCGTGGGTGGCGACGATGAGCGAGGGGATAGTGAAGGAGATGTAGAGGTCGCCCTCCGGCGTCACCTCGGTGTAGACGACGCCGGCCGACGACTCGGAGACGTTCGCCACGTCCTGGCCGGTGGCGATGAACATGGCGGTGATGCCGTTCGGCGAGTGGCAGCCGTTGTTGTTGGCGCCGGAGAGGAAGGCGCCGACGTTCGAGATGCCGGCGTGGTAGTGGAGGGTCTCGGGGTCGACCCGCATGTGCTGGAGGAGGACGTCGCGCGGTATCGTCGCCTCGGCGGTCACCCGCTTGCCGCGGGTGCGCATGATGTTGATCTGCGACGCCTTCTTGTCGGTGGCGAAGTTCGACTCCAGGTAGAAGTGCTCGATGTCCTTGGCGTTCTCCATGATCCAGCTGCAGGCGGCGAAGGTGGCGCGCCCCACCATGTTCTGGCCGGCGGCGTCGCCGGTCGTGTAGTTGAAGCGCAGGAAGACGAGCTTGTTCGAGAGGTACTTGTCGATGTAGACGAGCTTGGCGACCGAGGAGGTGGCTTCCGCCTCCTCGCGGATGTCCGGCAGCTTGTCGTCCACCCACTGGGCGAAGTCCCGCGCCTCGCGCGCCGATTTGAAGACGAAAACGGGCGCCCGCTGCATGCTGTCCCCGACGACGGTCGCGGTGACGCCGCCCGCGAGGTTCAGCACCTTGATGCCGCGGTTGTAGGAGGCGACGAGGGTGCCCTCGGCGGTCGCCAGGGGGACGAGGAACTCCCCCTGCGCGTGCTCGCCGTTGACGAGGATGGGGCCGGCGAAGCCGATCGGCACCTGCGCGACGCCGGTGAAGTTCTCGATGTTGCCGCGCGTCATGGCGGGGTCGAAGGAGAACTTGTCGATGTGCTGGATCTTGACCCCGGTGTACTCCTCGACGAACGCCTGGCGGGCGCGCACGATCTCCGGGCTGTAGTCGTTGTCCTTGTCGTGGGGGACCGTCGTGCGCTTGACCTTCTCCTCGGCGATGGCGTCCTTGACCTTGAAGGCGAGGGCGCCGAAGGGCTGGGTGTCGAAGGCCAAAGCGATCTCGTGCGGCCCCTTCTCCAGCGCCTCGACGCGGGCGTGGATCTCGACCACGCGGGCGAGCGGGAAGGGGACAGTGCGCTCCGGGCCGATGTCGAGCGCCGACAGGGCGTCGCCGTCCAGGCGCATGGTCAGGTGCGAGAGCGGCACCTCGCGGCCGTCGATCCGCACCTCCGAGAGGCCCGTCACGGTGGCGTTCGAGAGGCGGTTCTTCAAGCTGAACCGCACGCCGCCCTCGACGTTCTCGAGGCTGCCCAGGGTGTACATCTGCTTCAGGATCAATCCGGGGATCTTCATGTCGCGCTCCGATGTCTGTCGAGGCAGTCTACCGCGTTGCACGGGGTCCGCTCACCGTCGCGATCACCGCTTCCACCAGCTCCTGATCTCCCGGCCGCGCCGCCTCGGCCGCCGGCTCGACTCCCCGGTCCCTGAGCTCGGCGGTCGTCACCCTTCCGATCGAGGCGGCGCGGAGCTCGCCCCGCCTTCCTTCCCAATCGTCCGCGAAGAGCTCCGCGAAGTGGCGGACGATGCGCGGGCTGGTGAAGGTCACCCAGCCCAGGGGGCCGCTCGCGAAGAGCTCCTCGGCCCGCCGCGGCGCCTCGGGCGGCAGGCGCTTGTCGTAGGCGACGACGGCGACGGGCTCGGCGCCGGCGGCGGCCAGACCTTCGACGAGGGTGGGTCTCGCGTCCGCCGCTTGGGGGAGGAGGATGCGGCGGCTGCGGGCGACCTCGGGGCCTAAGGCCGCCAGCAGCTCCTCGGCGCCGCCGGCGCCCGTCCAGTCGGGCTCGACCCCGTAGGTCCTTAGCGCGGCGGCGGTGGCGGCACCCACGGCGGCGACCCGCAGGCGCCCCGGCAGCGCCCCTCCCGCCAGCGGCAGGAAGGCATCGACGGCGTTGGCGGAGGTGAGGATCAGCCAGTCGTAGAGGGCGAGCTCGGAGGCTGCGCGTTCGAGCGGGCGCCCGTCCGCCGGCGGCACCACCTCGAGGAGCGGCAGCGGCTCGACGGCAGCTCCCGCGGCCGCGAAGGCGGCGGCGAGCCCCTCGCCCTGGCGGGCGGCGCGGGTCACCACCACGCGCAGGCCGGTTAGGGGCAGGCGGCCGTCCGCCATCGCTCAGGCCCCCTTTCTCGCCAGGCGGCGGAAGCCGCGCGGATCGACGATGCGGATGCCCGCCCTCTCCTTGAGTCTGAGCAGGTCCCGGTCGCCGGTCAGCAGGACGTCGGCCTCCGACAGCAGGGCGGCGCCCAGCACCCACCCGTCCTCGGGGTCGTCGAGATCGATCGCCGGCGGGATCTGCGGCCGCACCATGACCGGGTGCTCCCAGAGGAGGGCGAGGATGCCACGCACCGTCGCCTGGGGCACCCGCAGGCGATGGAGGAACCGCTGCAGCTCGTCGAGCACGTCCCGGCTGGTGACCAGGTCGTGCTCGGCCAGCAGGTGTCGCATCAGGTCCTCGGAGGGGCCGCGGGCGGCGAAGGCGCTCGCCAGGAAGTTGGTGTCGACGAAGACCTTCACGAGAGGTCGCGGAAGACGTCCTCGTCGGTGAGGTAGCCCAGCGCTTCGGCGCAGG
>DATNKQ010000206.1:0-12471 GCA_035603315.1 Thermoanaerobaculia bacterium | reverse complement strand
GCCGACCCAGGGCAGGCGGCCGAGGCCGCGGAAGACGGCGTCGGCGCCGCGTTCCCAGGTGAGGAGAATCCCGGCGCCCGCCACGGCGGCCAGCCCGCAGGCGGCGAGGAGGCGCCCGCCCGGGATCGTCAGCGCTTCGAGAGAGAAGAGCACCACCACCCCCAAGAGGTCCGACACCCGCTCGGCGAGCACCGCCGGCACCACCCTCAAGGCGGGGCCGCCGCCCAGCTCGCGGATGAGCCAGGCCTTGCCCAGCTCGCCCGCCTTCCCCGGCGTCACCGAGAGCAGGAAGCCGACGAGGTAGACCGCCAGGCTCCGGCCCCAGGGCAGGACGACGGCGAGGCGTTTCAGGTAGAGCTGCCAGCGCAGGAAGCGCAGGGTGTAGTTGCAGAGCGAGAGGCCGAGGATGGGGAGGAGGAGGACGAGGCTGAAGTCGGCGAGGCGCCCGGCGACTTTGTGGGCGTCGGAGTAGAGGACGAGGCCGACGCAGGCCAGCACCCCGAGCGCCAGGGTCGCCAGCAGCTTGCGGCCCAGGCGGTCGAAGCCGGGCGAGGGGACGGCGGTCGCGGCATCCCGCGTCACCGGCTGGCCTTCGGCATCCTTCATCTTGTGTAGGGGAGGGGCTTGTCCCCTCCCGGGTGGGCGGAAGGTGCGAGCAGGGAGCTTCCCCCGCCCGGGCGGGTGCAAGACCCGCCCCTACTTAAGAAAAGAACCCGTGACAAGGGATTGCGGCCTACGCGGCGGCTTCCTTCACGCCCGCCTCCGGATACTCCTCGAACAGCCGCATCCACTGGCTGGTCTGCTTGTAGAGCTCGGTGCGGCGCTTGCCGACGGTGGGGTACCAGGCGAAGTCGTGGTAGAAGTAGGAGCCGAAGACGAACAGGTAGACGAGCGGGGTGCGGAAGAAGAGCTTCTGCATGGCGTGGAGCGGCCCGAACCAGACCAGGTGGCCGAAGCGCGAGACCATGTTGTCGCCCACCGAGAAATGGTAGTTCCAGCGCGAGACGTCCTCTCCCACCACCTCGATGTCGCGCGGGTCGCCCACCCCCAGGCCGGCGTCGTGGGCGAGCCGGATGTATTTGATCGACATCGGGTCGAAGCCCATGATCTTCGCCGCCACGGCGTCGATCGCCACCTGATCTCCCGACGCCAGGAGGACGTCCTTCTCGACCGGGATCATGGTGCGCGGGCCGGGCCCGTTGCCGCAGGTGGTGCCGTCCATCATGGCGAAGAGGCCGCTGTGGATCTCCTTCTGAATGGTGAGGAGGTCGACCAGCGTCTCGTGGATCCACGAGTGGGTGTAGTGGCGGCGGGTGTTGAGCAGGCCGCCGAAGGCGTTCTTCATCGCCCCCGTCGTCGTCGTGTAGATGTGGCACTTGACGGTCGGCAGGTGGACGACGTTCTTGCCCAGGAAGAACTCGGGGATGCGGATGCCCTCGGGGTAGATCTTCGGCAGCACCAGCATCTTGCCCTTGGGCTGGTACTGCACCCACTTCAAGTCCTCGGGGAAACAGTTGTAGCGCACCGGGATGCCGTACTGCTCCAGCACCGGCAGATAGCGGTTCAGCCGCTCCCCCTTCTTGGGGTCGGTGACCACGGTGTTGTTCTGCACGCATACCTGGTCCGCATAGCCGGCGGCGCGCAGCGCCTGGATGGTCCCCTCGAGCTGCCAGGGGGTGGTGTTGGCGCCGGGGAAGGGGAAGTGCCAGGAGATGTTGTCCTTGAGGATCGTGGTGGCGCCGGGAGCGAGGTGCTGCCGCAAGTCGGCCATCTCCATGGTCCGCCCGACGTCCGCGAGGACGCTCTCGGGCTTCGTCTTGAGCACTGCTACGCGAGCCTTGGCCATGCCGATCTCTCCATCTCTCCTGGGCACCCTCGAAGCCTGAAGCGGCGGCGGGGGGACCATTATACCGGGCTCCCGCCGGCGCCTTCATCCAAAGGGCGGGAAGGGCCGTAGGTGAGGAGGAACCCGCCGATCTAGCCAAAGGAGAGACCCATGGCCTTAGCCTTCCTGTTTTCCCCCGCCTCCATGAACGCCAGCCAATACGACGACTGCATCTCCCGCTTGGAGAAGGCCGGAGCCGGCAATCCCAAGGGGCGTCTCTTCCACGCCTGCTACGGAGCCGGCGATAAGCTCCGCGTCTTCGACATCTGGGAGTCGAAGGAAGCCTTCGAGAGCTTCGGCCCGACCCTCGGCCCGATCCTCCAGCAGCTCGGAGTCGATCCCGGCCAGCCGGAGGTCTCCGAGGTGCACCACATCGTCCACCCCTGAAGGTTTGCTCCCTTTCCGATCGGAGTCTCGGCACGCACTCCCTTCGCGGACGTATATGATGAGCGTATACTGACGGCGTGGATGTCTGGGAAGCTCTAGCCAGTGCCCCCGGCTTCGATTGGGACGAGGGTAACCTTGACAAGAATCTCGACAAGCACGCAGTGGCCTTCTGGGAGGCCGAGGAGATCTTCTTCAACCTTCCCTTGGTAGTACTTCCCGACGTCAAGCATTCTGCCTCGGAAGGTCGCTTCTATGCACTCGGCAAGACGGACGCCGGCCGGCGTCTATTTCTCGTGTTCACCCTTCGCGAAACGCTCATCCGGGTCATTTCGACCCGCGACATGACCCGCCGCGAGCTAGCGGCCTTCAGGCACTATGAAACGAAAAGAGATTCCTGAGTTCGAGGACGAGGCAGAGGAGCGGCGCTTCTGGTCGCAGACCGATTCGACGGACTACGTCGACTGGTCACAGGCTCAGCGGCTGCAACTGCCGGAGCTGCATCCGACCCTCAAGACGATTTCCCTCCGCCTGCCCGTGTCGCTCATCGCGGAATTGAAGGTGCTGGCCAACAAGAGAGACGTGCCCTATCAGTCCTTACTCAAGACGTACCTGGCCGATCGAGTTCGCGAGGAGTTGGAAAGGCAGACGGTCAGCCCAGGCGCATAGGAGCACGGAGCCGACGTCAGAACGCCTACAGGCACCCGTGGTTCCGCATGCTCACCTCGCTTGGACCTTGCGCGGGCCGGCGGCCTTGACGGCGTCGCCGACCTCATCCTCGTACTTCTCGAAGTTGTCGGCGAACATCTCGGCGAGCTGGGAGGCCTTGGCGTCGTAGTCCGCCAGGTTCTTCCAGGACTCGCGCTGCTTGAGGACGGCGAGGCCGAAGAAGGGGTCGGTGACGGGTGTCGACGGCGTCCAGCTCGCCGGCGAGGATGGCTGTCACCATGCGCCGGGTGTGGGCGAGCCGGATGCGGCTGCCGGTGCCGTAGGGTCCGCCCGTCCAGCCGGTGTTCACCAGCCAGACCCGCGAGCCGTTGCGGCAAGCCTTTTGCCCAGCATCCTGGCATAGACGCCGGGGTGAAGCGGCAGGAAGGGAGCGCCGAAGCAGGCGCTGAAAGTGGCCTTGGGTCACGGGGTAGCTGCTACGAGTGTTCTCGGGTCAGCGAGTCGTTAAGGTCGAAGGCGCGGGCCCCGATCGCTGCCGCCGCTCCGCTCCCTTAAGCACTTGACACTTCCATTAGCGTATCTCATAACTAGAGCTTTCAAAGGAGATATCGATGAACAGAACTCCGAAAGTCTCTCTCGTCGCAGCCTCTCTCATTTCGGCATTCTTGGTCGTGCTCAGCCCAAGCAGCTCGCTAGCGGCTACGCTGGCTGCTCAGGATCGTGCCGAGCTCACAGCATCCAGGCTCGTTACTCCTGCGATGGTTGAAGCTCTTGAGCACCACGAGCACGTCGCCGCGAGGATCTACTTTCTGGCCCCTGCGCCAGCTGGCGAGCCACTGAAGCTCAGCCAGCCGCCCGGAAAAACTCAGGTCAGTCCTGTCGTCCTCGAGTTGGCTCAGGCGATGCTGCCCGGAAAGCTCAGCTTGCTTAACCACATGTTTCTCGAAGCACTACAGGGCACAGTAGACGCTCGGGTTGTGAGCAGCCTTCTGCATAACCCGCATGTCCTAAGCATTGATGTTGATAATACTGCTCTTCCCGAGAGGGAGGAGGTAACGCTCGTGACGCGTTCCTCTTGTGTCCCCAGTTCGATTGTCGCGTGTGTACAAGGAGGTCGCTATTCGATACAAATTACCTTTCCCTCTGCAGCGATCGCGACATCAAGTTCAGAATCTGCTGTTTTCTGGTTCTACTCACCCACAAATTGGGAAGTGGTGGCCAAAGTTCTCAACGGGTGCGCCATCAACAATCATTTTTGGGTTTTTAGCGCAGGAGCAACTTCCAGTGCCTATACTCTGATCATCAAGGATTACGTCACAGGCCGGAGCGCCGCCTACAACGGTGCCTTCTGCCCAATTACAGATACGGGTCTAGCGTTCCCCTGTTCGTAGGGCCGCCTGCGAAAATAGGCGCTACACCGCTCGTGGCTCGAGGCCGTGGGAAGAGGCTTTCGCGAGAGGCCGAAGGCGCTCTTGACTGCGTGCAGAGACTTGCGGCGAGCCCCTACCTCGCCTGGACCTTGCGCGGGCCGGCGGCCTTGACGGCGTCGCTGACCTCGTCCTCGTACTTCTCGAAGTTGTCGGCGAACATCTCGGCGAGCTGGGAGGCCTTGGCGTCGTAGTCCGCCGGGCTCTTCCAGGACTCGCGCTGCTTGAGGACGGCGTCGGGCACGCCCTCGACCCGGCGGGGCACGGCGAGGCCGAAGAAGGGGTCGGTGACGGTGTCGACGCCGGAGGCCTTCGAGAGCTTCGGACCGACGCTCGGCCCGATCCTGCAGCAGCTCGGCGTCGACCCCGGCCAGCCCGAGGTCTCCGAGGTGCAGGGCGTCATCAAGCCCTGAAGGCGCTCCCGCCCGCGCGAAGTCGCGCCCTTCCGCCTGGAGTCAGTCCCATCGGATTGGACTCGCTCCCCTCCGGCGGGAGTCAGTCCACGGCGATTGGAGTCAGTCCCGGTCAGTTGGAGTCAGTCCACGCCGCTTGGACTCGATTCACTCGATTTGGAGTCAATCCAAGGCAATTGGACTGACTCCTTTTCAATTGGATTCAGTCCACGTCGTTGGGCGGGCCTTCAAAGTCTACTTTTTAGGACGATTGCCGTCGGTCGCGTGCCGAAACGGCACGGAGCCGAGCACTACTCGTCGCCGGGTCGGTCGGTGAAGAAACCCTCGGTCCAGTGATCCCTGTCCAGCGGGTATCGATCCACGTAGAAACCGCTGGTCGACTCGCAGAAGCCAGGCTGCTGCGAGAGACGCTCCACCGCGGCGTGGGCGCTTTCCTCGGTGGAATAGACACCAATGAACTTCACGTCCTCGTTGTCTTTCTCGATCTCGTGAACGTGCTGAACAACGAACAGATCCATGATGGCTCCTCGATGCCCAACGCCGACCACTCCTTCTGAACAGGGAAAGGCGGCCCGATCTTCCCGGGCCGCCAGCGACTTTTCGATCGACGGAGGAGACATTCTTGCTACCCGGTCGGAGTCTTCAATGTCAAACTTGGGGAAAGAGATTAACCTGGGTCCGTGGGAGGTTCGCTGTTCGAAGGCCATTATTCACCCCGATGATCGCGCTAAGCTTGAGGCCGCCGCTGACGCGGAGGTAGCCTTTCGTATAATTCCGATGCCAGGCGAAAGGCGTCTTCGCCGGCGCCTGGTGGGTGGTAGGGGTTGAACTCATCGATCTACTCACCGTATGATGGCATGCCTATCGATGAGGTGCGGCATGCCTACAGTCACGGTTTCACCAAAGTTCCAGGTCGTCATCCCGCGAGAAGTCAGGGAATCGATGGGAATCCGGCCCGGCGAGCAACTGCAAGTCTTTGAGCACGAGAACCGGATCGAGCTCATCCCCGTGCGCTCGATGCGAGAGATGCGGGGATTCCTCAAAGGGATCGACACCACCGTCGAACGGGACCCAGATCGCTTGTGAACCTCGTCGATTCGAGCGGCTGGCTCGAGTACCTGGCGGACGGGCCAGGCGCCGATTTCTTCGCTCCCGCCATCGAGGAGGTTTCGGAGCTCCTCGTACCCACCATCTGCATCGTCGAAGTGGCCAAAATCATCCTCCGTCAGCGCGGCGAGCAAGCCGTCCTGCAGTCCATCGCCCTCATGCAGCAAGGAAGAGTAGCCGACCTCGATGTCAGGCTCGCCGAAAGCGCGGCCGCGCTCGGCGTAGCCCATCGCCTTCCGCTCGCTGACAGCATCATCCTGGCGACGGCACGGGCGTACGAGGCAACCCTCTGGACACAGGACGGGGACTTCAAAGGCCTGGAGAACGTTCGCTACACCGAGAAGCGGTAAAGGGCTGCGCATGGGCGGCACCGATCTCGACGTTGATCTTCTCCTCGCGGAGCCCACCGGCTGCCGCGACAGCACCTGCTGAAGTGCACGGCAGGACGGCCTCATCGCGCGGCCGTCCTGCCCGCCGACTCCACCGCCTCCGCCGCCTTTTCCCAGCGCCGCCGCGCCAGCAGCGTCAGCGGATACCCTTCACCCATCGCGGCCCGTAGCGTCTCATAGCCCTCTCGCAGCAGCGGCCTCGCCTCCTCCTGCCGACCCTCTTGCAGCAGCACATCCCCGAGGGCGCTCGCGGTCTCGCCGATGCGCCAATCGCCGGCTCGGCACTTGGCGCGGCGGATGGCGAGCGCCTCCCGCAGCAGTGCTTCGGCTTCCTTCAGCCTGCCCCGCGCCGCTACCACCTGACCTAGCGTCGTGCCGGTGCGCGCGAGCTCGAGGTGACCGGCTGGGTAGGCCTTTTGCTCCACCTCCAAGGCCTGGCGCAGCAGCTTCTCCGCCCGCTCGTCCTGACCTTCCTGATGGGCGAGCGCGCCGATCTGGGCCTCGAGGGCGACGTAGGTGGGGTGCCGCACGCCGAGGGTGCGCTCGAAGAGGGCGCGCGCCTGCTCGCAGACGGCCTCGGCCTCGTGGAAGCGGCCGCGCAGGCGCAGCACCGTGCAGAGACCGCTCACCGACCAGCCGCGCTCCGGGCTCTGCGCCGTCGAGATCGGCAGCCGCGCGAAGGCGGCGAAGGCCTGCCGAAACAGCTCTTCGGCCTCCGCCAGGTCGCCGCGGTTGGCGCGGAGATTCGCCAGCTGCCCGATCATGATCGGGTAGGCGGGGTTGCTCTCGCCCACCTTGGCGCGCATCTCGGCGATGGCGCGGCGCTCGATGGCCTCGGCCTCGGCGAAACGGCCGCTCTGCATGATGAGGAGGGCAAGGTCGTGCTCCGCCGCCATCGGGCTCTGGCGGTTCTCTGGCGGCAGCTCGGGCACCCGAGCGTACTCGCGGATCGTGCGCCGATAGGTTGCCTCGGCAGCCTCCAGCATGCCGCGCAGGTACTGCGCGCGGGCGAGCATGTGCAGCGTGAGGGCGCGCTCGAAGTGGGAGGCGAGAGGGGTCGAAAAGGCCTCGTTGACGGCGAGCGTGAGCTGCTCGAGGGCAGCCGGGTAGAGACCGAGGGAGAGGTCGCTCTGGCCGATCGCCAGGCGGACCCTGGCCTCGATCTCGGGCTGGCCGCCGAACTTTCGGGAGGCCTGCGCCGCAGCGTCGGCGAGCACCTCGGCGACCGTCACCGTGCTGCCCGCCTTGCGGCCTAAGAGGGCGCCGGTGGTGTCCGCCGCGGAGAGGACTCCTTGCAGGAACTCGCTCACCGCCTCCGCCTTGCGCTGCTCGGCGCGCGCCGCGCGGGCCTGCTCCGCCGCCCGCCGCGCCTGCCAGAGGGCGACGCCGGCGAGGACGCAGAGGCCGAGCGCGGCGGCCGCCGCGAAGGCGACCGCCAGCCGGTGGCGGCGCACGAACTTGCCGGTGCGGTAGCGCAGGCTGTCCGGCGTCGCCGAGACGGGCAGGCCGCGGAGGTAGCGCTCGACGTCGGCGGCGAGAAGGGCGGCGGCGCCGTAGCGGCGCTCGGGCTCCTTACGCAGGGCGGTGAGCGCGATGTGGTCGAGGTCGCCGCGGAGGCGCCGGCTCCAGGCGCGCCGAGCCGCCAGCGAGGGCAGAGGCAGCCGCCGCTCGCCGGTCGTCTGCGCGAGAGCGAGCGCCTGGCTGGGCCGCGACGGCTGGGTGTCGCGGATGGCGCGCGCGACGTCGGCGAGGTGACCGGAGACGAAGGGATAGGGGTGGTGGCCGGTGATCAGGCGATAGAGCAGGATGCCCAGGGCGTAGACGTCGGTGGCGGTGGTCACCGGGGCGCCCGCCAGCTGCTCGGGGCTGGCGAAGGCGGGGGTCGCCGGGTTCCAGGCGGTGCGGGTGAGATGGAGCGAGCCCGGCTCGGGATCGAGCAGCTTGGCGATCCCGAAGTCGAGCAGCTTCACCGTGTCGTCGGCGGTCACCAGGACGTTGCCGGGCTTGATGTCGCGATGGACGATGAGGGCGCGGTGGGCGTGCTCGACGGCGGCGCAGACCTGGAGGAAGAGGCGCAGGCGCTCCGGCAGCGGCAGGGCGCGCTCCTCGCACCAGCTCTCGATCGGCTCCCCCACCACGTGCTCCATGACGAAGAAGGGCACGCCGTCCTCGTCCGTCCCGGCGTCCAGGAGCCGCACGATGTTGGGATGCTCCAGGCGGGCGAGGGCCTCGCGCTCGGTGCGGAAGCGCTCGATCGCCTGGGGGCTGACGGCGCCCCGTCCCACCAGCTTGATCGCCACCTGCTTGTGGAAGGCGTCGTCGGCCCGCTCGGCAAGCCAGACCTCGCCCATGCCGCCGGCGCCCAGCCAGCGGAGGAGGCGATAGGCGCCGGCGCGGCGGCCGGCGCGATCGGAGCCTCCGGCGGCGAGCTTCTCGGCCTCCACGCGCAGGGCCGCGAAGACGTCGCCGCCCTCGCGCCCCTCACGATGGGCGTCGAGGAGCGCCCGCACCTCGGCGGCGAGCTCGCGGTCGCCCGCCGCCATCTCGCGCAGCGACTCGTCCCACTCGCTCTCCGGCCGCTCGGCGAGGGTCTGGAAGACCGCCTTCACGCGCTGCCACCGCTCTTGCTCGGTGATCGCCATGCAGCAGGCATCCTACGCGACGGGCAAGGCGCCGCGGCGGGTCTGCGGCCTGCGCGCCCGGCACAGGTCCGGGCGCTACACCGGGGGAGACGAACCTTCCGATCTAGAAGTTGACCACCCGCGCCGTCCCCCGCACGGTCTTCGCGGAGTAGGACTCGACCTGGCCGGCGACGCCGGAGGGGCCGGCGAGGCGGGAGCGCAGGGTGGTGCGGACGGCCACCGTTTTGCAGCTCGCGTCGCCGCCGCCGGAGTCGAGGTTGACGTGCGGGATGAGCAGGCAGAGCGCCTCGGAGCTGCCGTCGGCGACGAAGGAGAGCTCGACGGTGACCAGGCGGCCGACGCGGGTGTCGACCTCCTCGATCTGATCGCCGGCGAAGTCCAGCTGCCGCTCCCCCTCCTCGAAGTGCAGGTGCGCCCGGCCGTCGATGCCGCCGGCGGAATAGGTGATCCGGGTGCCGCCGCGGTGGAGCTCGAAGAGGTTCGAATCGATCGGTTGCAGGATCATGTGATCAAGATTAGCAAAAACAGGTCCGCTAAAAAAATAGAAGGGGGGCTCTAGATAGTGCCCGTCGAGCCGAAGCCCCCGGTGCCGCGGTCGCTGGCGGAGAGCTCGTCGGCCTCCTCCCATTCGATCGGCTCGGCGCGGGCGAGGAGGAGCTGGGCGATGCGGTCGCCGCGCTGCAGGCGGAAGGGCTCGCGGCCGAGGTTGATGAGCAGCACCGAGACCTCGCCGCGGTAGTCGCTGTCGATGGTCCCGGGGGCGTTCACCAGCCCGATACCGTGGCGGATGGCGAGGCCGCTGCGCGGCCGCACCTGGCCCTCCCAGCCGGGCGGGATCTCGAGCACCAGCCCGGTCGGCACCAGGACCCGCTCGCCGGGCAGAAGAGTGAGCTCGCCGGAGATGGCGGCGCGAAGGTCGAGGCCGGCGCTGCCCGGCGAGGCGGGCGCCGGGGCCGGCAGGTCGCGGGCGGCGGGCAGCCGCCGCAACCGCACCTTCAATGCGTCGGCCCGCCGGGCTTCCCCGTGGGGCCGCCGGACGCGCCGCCGCCGGCTCCCCCCGGGGATCGCGGCGGGCCGCCGGGGAAGGTGCCGCCCGAGAAGGTGCCGGGCATGGGGCGGCCGATCCAGCGGGGGTCGGCGAAGCCGCCGCCGGGTCCCCCGGCGCTCACCCCGGGGATGGTGGCCCGCGCGCCCCCCTGGATGAGGTCGACGGTGAAGCGCCAGAGGTCGTACTCCTGCTGGCCGTTCCAGATCTCGATCGACTTCTGCGTGCTGCGGCTGCGCACGCCGGCGATCGGACCCACAGCAACGACTCCCTGCTGGTCCTGGCCCGGGCTCGTAGGCGAGTTGGCGTCGGGAGGATTGTCCGGGCGGATCGCCGCCTGGCCCCGCGGAGGCTGCGCCTGGAGGGGGGCGTTGTCCTGCCCCTGGATGATGAGCGCCCACTTGCCGTCGCTGGTCATGGGGTCCTTCCAGAGCTGCCGGATGCAGCGCGGCTTGACCTTGATCAGCTCGTCCAGGGTGCTGGGCAGGCGCTGGTAGCGGAGGCGAAAGACGCGGATGGCCTCCGCGTACTGAAGGCCGCGGAAGATCAGCTCCTCCTCCTTCTCGTGGCGGATCGCCTGGCTCCACAGCGGCAGCGCCGCCGCCAAGAGGATGTTGAGGAGGGTGATCGCCACCGCCAGGACGACGAGGTTGTAGCCCTGCTCGCCGCGCCGGTGTCCACGGGCGCGATCGGCGGCAGGCGCTTCGGCGGGCGGGAAGCCGGCGGTCACCATTCCTTGTAGGGGGTGCCGTCGAGGGCGAGGGCGTCGGAGCCGGAGTGGACGTCGACGACCCCGGGCTTGGGCTCCTCGCCGCCGGCGCTGGTCTCGGGAGGCGGCTTGTCGGGATCGACCTCCTCGTAGATCACCTCCCAGGTGTCGTTGCGCTTGGTGATGGGGTCGATGGGGATCTTCCGCAGGTAGCCGGCCTCGACCAGCGCCTGCAGGCTCTCGGGGTAGCGCCCCTTGTCGCCGTAGTGCTGGTCGATGACGTCGCGCAGGGTGCGGAGGTTGGTCTTCAGGACCGCCTCGTTGGCCCGCCGGGGCATGTCCTTCATCGCCGGCATGGCGATCGCCGCCAGGATGCCGATGATGGCGATCACCACGATCAGCTCGAGGAGGGTGAAGCCCTCGCTCTCGCTCGGGATGACAACCGGGAGGAGGTGCCTTTCGGCCGGGGGGTACTGGCTTGACCTGGGCAATTCTTCATGGGCGCTCACGTCAGCCCGCCTTTCTACCACTTCGCGTAAGAGACGCCGTTCAAGCCGACGGCGCCGGACAGCGAGTAGACGTCGTAGACGTCCTCGCCCCCCCAGGAGGTCGATTCGGCGTCGTCCTGGAAGCTGCGCATCCCCCACTCCGCCTTGCCGGTCATGGGATCGACCGGCACGCGGCGCAGGAACTTCATCTTTTTGTCGACCTGACCGACCAGGGCCACGCCCTTGACGAGGACGTCGAGCTTGGCCGGGTAGCCCTCGGTGCCGAGGTCGACGGGGATGAGGCCGGAGTCGCTGTAGCGCTTGTACTGGTCGATCGCCAGGCGCATGTCGCGGAGGTCCTGCCGCAGCTCCGCCTCCTTGCCGCGCTGGCTGGTGAACTTGGCGATCGGCAGGGTGACGGCGGCGAGCGCGGTCAGGATGGCCGCCACCATCACCAGCTCGGCCAGGGTGTAGCCCGCCTGCCGCCGCCACGGTCCGCCGCGAACGCTCATCAGCATCTTCAACCTCCGCCGAGACCCGATGCTTCCCGCGCCGGCGGCGGGTTCTTCTCCGGCCGCTCCGGGCGGCCGTCGCCGGTCACCTCGACGAGGGCGGGCCGGGTGGCGAGGGTCAGCGCCTTCAGGCCGGCGCCCAAAGCGGTGCTGTCGTGGAACTCGAGGCCGGAGCGGCCGGCGGCGACGGCGCGGAAGGTGATACGGACGAGGGTGCCGGTGCCCGTCACGCCCGGCACCTTGCCGAGCCGGCTCGCCCCGATGATCAGCTCACCCGGCAGCGAGGAGCCGTCGGACAGCACCTCCGCCTCTCCCGCGCCGCCCAGGAAGGTGCCGGCCTCGACCTTCTCGACGGCGAGCACCTTGGGATCGAAGGTGAGGCTCAACGGCAGGTGCGAGACGGCGGCGCTGGCCGCCGCTTCGATCCGCACCTCGAAGCGCTCGCCGGCGGCGACCTTCAGGCTCTGCGGAGTGAGCCAGAGCTGCACCGCGGCAGTGCGGGCGGCCTGACGGCTCTCGGCGGTGGTGGCGGCGGCGGGGGGGGTCGCCCGCGCCGCCAGGGTGACCGCCAGCGCTCCGCCGGCGCTCGCCGCCGGCCGCACGCCGGTGGCGCCCGGCTCAGCAGGGACGCTCTCCTCCTCGAGGCTCGATTGGCCGCCGGGCGGCGGCTGGTTCTCCACCGGCGGCTGCTGCGGGGGCGGCGGCGGCGTGGGGGCGCGGAAGATGTCGGTCGGCGGCTTGGCCGGCGCCAGGTCGATGCCCTTCGGCGGCGGGTTGGGAGGCGGCTGCGGCTGCCCGGGC
>DATNKQ010000174.1:0-7504 GCA_035603315.1 Thermoanaerobaculia bacterium | reverse complement strand
GGGACACTGGCAGGCAAGCTGCCAGTGGCACAACTCCAAGACCCTGAGGCAGCCAGATGCAGAAAACGGCGCCAGGGGGACACCCTGGCGCCGGTCGCTAGGCTACTCGCGACAAGAAGAGAGGAGACCTACGGGACGAGCTTGACGTCGGCCTCGGCCTTCGCTCGGTTCGCGGCTTTGAGCGCCTCCGCGGCCGCGGATTGGGCCTGGGCCTTGGCCGCTCTCCGCGCCAGGGCCTCGGCGATCTCCGCCTTGCTGCGACGCGGCCGGCTGATGACGACCGGCCGCGGATTGATCCCGAACTGCAGCAGGTCCCCGCTGGTGAGACCAACGGCTCCCTTGGCGGTGGCGGCGAGCCGATTGCGCAGCTCGTTCGCCTGCTTTTGGATCGCGGTGCGCCGCAGGGTCCTCGTCTTGAGCTGCGCCTTGGCGAGGTCCTGCTGGCCCTGCAGAGTGGTGGCCTCGGTGAGCAGCGTCCCGAGAGCCGCGTGGTCGTTGGCGAACTGAGGGATGTCTGTGAGGTGCAGCGCCGCGTTGTTAAAGAGCGCCTGCCACTCGGTGAGCTTCGTCTTGAAGGAACGGCTGGTAGCCATGATGGTTGTCCTTTCCGTCCTGTTGGACGGTTGCGGCTCCCGGGTGGTGCTTGGATTGCCGGGAGCCATGGTTTCCTACGGGTGATGGCGGGATGGGGCCGCCTGCCACGACTAGCCCCGTTCCGCCCCGCTTGGGTCGTTTTCCTACCTTTCACCTGCGGTCTGCTCCATCCGTCCTCCTTTCAGGGCACCCCGGACAGCTCCATCGCCCCCGGGCGTTCTAGCTGCCGAACACGCCGTCGCGGGGGAGTATTCCCGAAGGAGGAGAGGAATGTCAACCCATGGCGCTAGGGATACAACTTAGCGCTCGAATGGCCGCTAGAAGATTACCTCGATTCTTTAATTTTCATGATTCTTCCGAAAAATTACAGTTTCCGCTCGAAATTGCAATTTCGTGGATAAATTACAAAAATCGGGTAGAAACAGAGCGGTGACCGCCGACACCCCATCCGAGGGGCGGAGGCTGTGGTATTCTCGGCTCGCCCGTTGGAGCCATGTTCCTATCGGGTGATGGCGGGATGGGGTCGCCTGCCAAGGTATTGGCCCCATTCCGCCCGCTTCAGTAGCCCTCTTTACCTTCTTCCCCCACAACTTCCGGCCCGCTCCAGGTAAGATGGTGCTGCGATGACACGCAAACCTGTCGTCCTGGCGGTGATAGCCCTCGGTGCGCTCGTTTCGCAGGGAACACCTGCGGCACACGCAAGCGATGACCCGCCGAGCTCCCAGCGCCTGGTATGGAAGACGACGCACGGCGACGGCTTCGCGGAGGCGCTCGGGTTCTCGGCGGTGGCCGATCGGACCGGCGATTCCGTGGTGATGGCGCGCGACCTGATCCTCACCCCCGCCAAGGGGCGGCTGGTGCTGACCGAGACCACCTACATGCGGCGCGACCTGACGCGGATCCGCCTGCTCGACGAGAAGACCGGATGGTGGGTGCAGCTCGAGGCCGCGACGGGCCTCGATCTCGGCTCCTTCGAGCACATGGATCGCCAGAGCGTCGAGGAGCTGAAGGAACAGCTCGCGCGGGAAAGACACGCCGACCCCTGGCACACCTATGCGCTCACCGGCACGGGCGGCCTCCAGTTCTCCACCCGTGCGAAGTCCCACGACAGCGACGACAGCAGGAAGCTCGCCCTGGCCCTGGCCGAGGCGATCGCGCAGAGCCATGCGCTGGACGGCAGCTCCGCGTCGCCGGTGGGAGAGGAGCTTCTCTTCCTGCACGATCTCTGGCGCCGATTCGACGAGCCGCCGCCCGTCCCCGAGGTGGTTCTGTTCATCGCGGCCCTGAACGCCGCCCTCCCCAGGACCCCAGCTCTGGAGCAGGCGGCCAAAACCTACACGGACGGCTCCTGGAAGGAGGTCAAATCGGACCTCGCGACCGGGACCGCCAGCGGCCCCGGCGGTCCGGACAAGGCGGCGGCGGACGCCTTCCTCCGGCAATTCAAATCCGTCTCGCCCACGAACCCTCTTCTCGACGCCGCGAACTGAGGTCGACTCGCCGCGAACGGAGGCCCCATGCCCACGAAGCCGGTCATCTTCATCCCGGGCTTTCCCGCCAGCAAGCTCCTGCAGACGTCGACGAATCGCACGATCTTCCCGCCGAGCATCGGAGACCTCCTCGACGGGGACAAGCGGCGGGCGCTGATCGCCCTCCTGAAGGGCCCCGACAACCCTCCCGGGGACATCGTCGCCGGCGAGCCGATCCGCGACATCCTGGGGATCGCCAAGCAGGCGCAAGCGCTCTACGACATCCTCAGCGGCCGCTACGGCTACACCATTCCCGGCGGCGACAACTTCCGGCCGGTGGGGTGGGACTGGCGCCTGGCGGTCGACGATCCGGCCGTGCAGGCGGGGGCGCTGGCGGCGATCCGGGCGCTGCGGGCGGCCAACGGCGGCGCCCGGGTGGTGGTGATCGCGCACTCGACGGGAACCCTGGTGGCGCGGCGCCTGCTCGAGACGAGCCCGGAGGCGGTCGACGGGATCGCGCAGGTCATCGCCTTGGGCGCCACCTGGGCGGGCGTGCCCGGCATGGTTCACGGTCTGGTGGAAGGGGAGGCCATGGGCTTTCCGCCGGCGGGGTTCACGGCGGAGGAGGTCCGCGGCGTCCTCCAGAGCGCCCAGGCCCCGTACGACCTCTTCCCTCCCGACCCGGCGAAGACGGCGCTCACCACCCCTGGCGGCAGGCCGCTCGGGCTGGTCGTCGACGACGGCGGCCAGCAGGTCGGGCCGCTGATCGATCTGCGCTGGGCGGCTTCCGCGGAGAATCCGGCGCTCATCGCGGACCACGCCGGGAAGGCGGACCGGCGCATGGGCGCGCGGACGAGCGCCATCGCCATCCCGGGCGGCGCGCCGACGCCGCCGATCACCAACGTCGCCGGTTGGGGCGTCGAGACCTTCACCCAGTGCGTGATGCACGCGCAGGGGAACCTGACCTACAGCACCAGCAAGTTCGGCGACGGCACCACCGCCGCGGCCTCGGCCTCCTGGCTGCGGGGCACGTCCGTCCGCACCTTCTTCCTGCCCATCGGCGTCTACCCCACGAACGGCATCCCCACCGTCCACTCCCGGATCTGGGACGCGCCGCCGGTCCTCGACCTCTTCGACCAGGTCCTGCTCGACAGCCCGCCGGCTCCCTTCGTCTGCGCCGCGGCCGACTCGAGCGAGATGATCGACCACGAAAGCGACGTCACCCTGCGCCTGACCGCCGCCGACGGCAACGGCGGCGCCCTTCCCGACGCCCAGGTCCTTCTCCAGGGCATCGCGACGAAGCCGGCGTCGTTCGGCGGCGCCGTGCGGATGGAGAACAGAGTGCCGCGGGCCGCCATCCACCCGAACGCGCAGGGCCTCTTCCGCTTCGTGGCCGAAGTCTCCTGGGCCGCCGCGGGAGGACGGGAGAAGGTGCCGCTGGTGGTGCTCCTCAAGAGCTGAGCGAGCGCCGCGGCGGGGCGCGATCCTTCCGCGGCATCGCGTGGTAACATCCACCGCGTACGCGCCGCAACAACATGCGTATTGTTCTATTCAATTGTTAGTTTTGAGGGCGTCGCCGTGGGGTGAACGCCTCGAAGCCAGGAGGCCGACATGACGCCCTTGCCCGCACCGATCGCTTCCCGGCGTACCTCCCGGCATAAAGTGCTCATCCTCGCCCGGCTGGTGCTTGCCGGCAGCCTCCTGGCCGCCGCGGCCCCTGCCTTCGGCGCCTCCTCCGGCGCCGTCGTCTTCTCGCCCAAGGGCGGCGCCAGCGCCACCGGGGTGGGCGACTACGTCGGCTCGAGCGCCGGCCTCAACACTCTCTATCGCTACTTCGTCGAGGTGCCGCCGGGGGCCAGCCGGCTGGTGGTGGACATCTTCGACGCCGACGTCGGCGCCGGCGGTTTCCCGGCCGACAACTATGATTTTCCGCACACCGGCGACAACTCGTTCGACACCACCTGCACCTACACCCTTCTCGATCCCGCGGGCACCGCCCGGCCGCTGCGCTACGGAGCGGGCAACAACGCGGTTCCCACCGGCGCCAACGGCGCCTGGCTGAGCCTCTACGACAGCTCGGCGGTGGTGACGACGGCTCCCGCCTTCGGCGCCAGCACCACCGCGACGAAGGCCGCCGGCGGCACGACCCTGACCATCAACAAGCCTGCGGGCACGGTGCAGAACGACCTGCTGGTAGCCATCGTCGGCGATGCGACGGCGGGGGGCGCGATCACTGCTCCCGCGGGCTGGACCTCGATCGATCAGACCGCTTGCGGCGCGGGCTGCCGGCTGGCCGTTTTCTACCGCGTGGCGGGAGCCGCCGAAGGCGCCAACTACATCTTCACCGAGAACGCCGCCGCCGTCGCCGCCGGCACCATCCTGCGCTACACCGGGATCGACACGGCGAACCCGATCAACGCCTCGGGCTTCGCCAACGGCGGCTCCAACGCCACCGTCGTCACCCCCAGCATCGAGGCCCTGCGCGAGAACACCCGCGTGTTGAGGCTCTTCGCCGCGAGCGACAACAACACCTCGACGTGGGCCGCGAGCACCGCGCGCGCGAACGCCAACCGCGCCGGCATCAGCGTCGGCGGCGCCGACTTGGCGCAGACCAACGGCGGCCTGACGGGGACCGAGAACGACACCCTGAGCGGCGCGGCGAACTGGCGCGGCGGCACCATCGCCATCAAGGGCGCCAACGCGAACGTGGCGCCCACCAACGGCCACTGGGAAGGCCGCGTCGACTGCTCGGGCGCCGCCAACGGCGTCGCCGACAGCGGCTACGGCGTGCGCGCCCACGACGGCGACGCGACCGCCGGCGGCGCCGAGTACCCGGTCTACTTCGAGTCGTTCCAGAACTACATCTCGAACCCCACCGCGGTGGCGACGCTCCAGGCCTACGTCAACTATCCGTACGTCACCGCCAGCTGCACCGCCAAGTCCAACAACTTCGATTGGGACCACTCGGGCGCCACCCAGGGCGGCGACCTGCTGCGGTTCACCAGCCGCACCGGCGCCTTCGTCCGCAGCGACACCGGCGCGCAGCTGTCGGAGAGCGACGTCTGGGTCACCGATTCGTTCGGCGGCTGGACCACCGACACCAATTCCGTCGAGTACGGGATCTGGAAGCTGGAAGTGACGATCGGCAACTTCCCGGGAAACGGCAACAACCACATCACCTATTACATCGGCAACTCGAGCTCCGCCAACGCGCCGCCGACCTCCCAGCCGCAGGCCAACACCTACCGCATCTACCTGCCGACCGACGGCGGCGCGGCGCCGGTCAAGCCCTACCTGGAGCAGCAGATCCGCTACTCCGGGTCGGGGGGAAACAACGGCCCCAATCCTCCCGTCAACGGCAGCGACTCGGTCTTCACGGTCACCGTCCGGGTGGTCAATCCGACGGCCAACGCGATCAACTTCTCGGCCGCCAACCTGGTCACCGCCAACGTCCCGGGTCCGGTCGCCAACGTCAAGTACGACGGCATCGCCCAGGTGAGCCAGGGCATGATCACCGCGCAGCCGCTGGTCAACAACACCGGCAACATCACCTGGAATCCCGGTACGGTGGGGGCCGGCGTCACCGCCCTCCTCGCCTACCGCGTCATCGTGCATCCGACCTCCCCGGGCCAGCGCGTCGTCGTCACCGGCACGCCGGCCCTGAACGGCACCCGGGCCACCTGGCTGGACGAGACCGGCAACGCGACGCAGGCGCGCGCCACCTTCACCTTCGGTCCGCTGTGCGAGCTCGCCGCCACGGAGGCCATGATCACCCCGGCGGTGGTCGCCGGCCTGCGCGCGGTCGCCGGCCCCCAGGGACCGGTCGTCGAGTGGTCGACGGCGTCGGAGCTCGGCAGCGCCGGCTACGACCTCTACCGGCTGGAGACGCCGGCTGCACAGACTGAAGGCAGCGAGCGCTGGAAGAAGGTCAACCGGCACCGGGTGGCGAGCCTGGTGGGGGCGCCGCAGGGCGGCATCTACCGCGTCGCCGATCCCGGGGCGCCGCTCGCGGGCATGCTGCGCTACGTGATCCTCGAGACGGCGATCGACGGCAGCGTGCGGCACCACGGGCCGTTCGACGTCGAGCTCCAACGCCTCGAAACCGCCGGCGACCTTCCGCTCGGCCCCCACGTCGACCCGGCGTGGAGCGCCCGCATGGCCCGTCGAGCCGAGGCGCGCCCGCACGGACTGGATGTCGCCGAGAGGTCCGCGAAGCCGGCCGGCAAGAAGACGGCGCTCGACGTCGGCGTCGGCGCGAGCGGCCTCTACCGGATCGATGCGGCGACGCTGGCGACGTTCCTGGGCGCCACGGTCAAGGAGACGCAGCAGAAGATCTCGGGCCGCGCCTTCGCGCTCACCGAGGGGGGCCAGCCGGTGGCCTGGACGGCGGACGCCGGCGGGCAGGGCATTCTCTTCTGGGGCCGGGCGATCGACAGCATCTACTCGGCCGAGAACGTCTACCGGCTGCGGAGCGGGGACGGCCTGGCGATGGATCCGGCGAGCGCCGGGAATCCCGGGGCGCCGGCCGCGCCCGGCCAGACCTTCACCGACACGGCGGTGGCGGAGAAGGACGCCTTCGCGGCGACCGTGGTGCCCGCCGACCCGGACTCGGACTACTGGTACTGGGACTTCGTCATCGCCGGCGATCCCTCGAACGGCGCCAAGGCTTTCGCCGTCGACGCCCCGGGCTTCTCCGCGGGGAGCGGCCTGATCGCCGTCCGCCTGCAGGGCGCCACGAGCGCCGGCCATCACGCCCTGGTGAGCCTCAACAGCGTGCCGCTGGGAGACACCTCGTGGTCGGGCCTCACGGCGCAGAGCGCGACCTTCCAGGTGCCGGCCGGGGTGCTCCAGGCGAGCGGCAACCAGGTGCAGGTCAGCGCCGATCCGCAGTCCGCCGGGAGCATCTTCTACATCGACCGCTTCGACACCACCTACGAGCGCACCTTCGCCGCCCAGGGCGACGCGCTGGCCTTCCGCGGCGACGGCCACGGCCTGGTGACGGTCGCCGGCTTCTCGGGGCTGCCGGTGCGGGTGCTCGACCTGACCGACCCCCGCCGGCCGAAATGGGTGACGGGACTGCGCGTCGACGGCGCGCCGGGCAACGCCAGCATCACCCTCCTGCCGTCGCTACCGGCGACGCCCTACGCCGCGGTGGGACCGGCGGCGGTGCGCGCTCCGTTGTGGATCCGGCCCGCGGGGACGGCCAACCTGCGCTCCGCCGCCAACGGCGCGGACTACCTGGTGGTGACGACGGCCGACTTGATGGCGCCCGCCGCGAGCTTGGCCGCCTTGCGCTCCGCTGAGGGTCTGTCGACCGCGGTGGTCGACGTCGCCGACGTCATGGACGAGTTCAACTTCGGGGTGTCGAGCCCGCACGCGCTGCACGACTTCCTCGCCTACGCCCATGCGAACTGGCGCCCGGCGCCGCGCTACGTGGTGCTCGC
>DATNKQ010000165.1:0-14015 GCA_035603315.1 Thermoanaerobaculia bacterium | reverse complement strand
GATCCCGCCGAAGAGTTCGAGAAGGACACCCGCATCGCCGTCACCCTCGGCCGCGCCGGTTTCGCCGATGCCGCCCAGACGGTCGCCACCCTCTCCGGCGGCTGGCAGAAGCGGCTGGCGATCGCCCGCGAGCTGGTGCGGGCGCCCGACATCCTGCTGATGGACGAGCCCACCAACCACCTGGATCTGGACGGCATCCTCTGGCTGGAAGCGCTTCTCAAGTCGGAGGCGTCGGCCTACCTCGTCGTCAGCCACGACCGCTGGTTCCTGGAGAACGTGGCAGCGCGGATGATCGAGATCGACCGCCGCCACGAGAAGGGGATCTTCGCGGCGGAGGGGGGCTACGCCGACTTCCTGGAGAAGCGCGACGAGGCCCTGCGCGGCCAGGCGGAGTACCAGGCCTCGCTCGCCAACAAGGTGCGGCGCGAGATCGAGTGGCTGCGGCGGGGGGCGAAAGCGCGCACCACCAAGGCGAAGGGGCGCATCCAGTCGGCGGGCCGGCTCGTCGACGAGCTGGCGGAGATCCGCGAGCGGACGGCCCGCGAAGCACCCACCGGCATCGACTTCACGGCCACCCTGAGGAAGACCAAGAAGCTCCTCGCCGCCACCGGCCTCGAGAAGTCGTTCGGGGGGAAGCGGATCGTCGGCGGCCTCGACCTCCTGATCACCCCCGGGCTCCGCCTCGGGCTCCTGGGGCCGAACGGCAGCGGCAAGACGACCCTCCTCTCGCTCCTCGACGGCAGCCTGGAGCCGGACGGCGGCGAGATCGTCCGCGCCGAGCGCCTGCGCATCGTCCGTTTCGAGCAGGGGCGCGAGAGCCTCGACCCGGAGGTCAGCCTGCAGCGCGCCCTGGCCCCCGAGGGCGACTCCGTCGTCTACCGCGACCGCTCCATCCACGTGGCGGGCTGGGCGAAGCGGTTCCTCTTCCGTCCGGAGCAGCTCCAGACCCCGGTCTCCCGCCTCTCCGGCGGCGAGCAGGCCCGCATCCTCATCGCCCGGCTGATGCTGCAGCCCGCGGACCTCCTGATCCTCGACGAGCCGACCAACGACCTCGACATCCCGACCCTCGAGGTGCTGGAGGAGAGCCTCGCCGATTTCCCCGGCGGCCTCGTCCTCGTCACTCACGACCGCTTCCTCCTCGACCGCGTGGCGAATCTCCTCTTGGCCCTCGACGGCCAAGGCGGCGCCGAGTACTTCGCCGACTACCCCCAATGGGAAGCGAGCCGCAAGCCAGTGCCCGCGCCGGCGCGCGCCGAGCCCGAGAAGCCCACCGAGCGAAAAATCGCCGCCGGCGCCAAGCGTCTCTCCTACCTCGAAAAGCGCGAGTGGGAGCAGATGGAAGAGAAGATCCTCCAGGCGGAGACCCTCCTAGCCGACCGCCAGCGCCAGGCCGAAGACCCCGCCATCGTCACCGATCCCGCGGCCCTGAACGAGCGCTACCAGGCCCTGGAAGCCGCCCGCCTCGACGTCGAGAGGCTCTACGCGCGGTGGGCGGAGCTGGAGGGGAAGCAGGGGTAGAACTCTTGAGGACAGGAGTCCCCTCACCTCCACCACTCCTCCTCTCGAAGGCTGGCGCTACTGCTCGGATCAGCCTACTTCCAGGATCCGGGTCAGCGGGTCCAGCCAGCGGCCGAACAGCTGGCCGACCTCCGGGATCTGGCTGGAGAGTAACGCCAGCAGAGGCAGGACTCCGTAGGCAAAGATGTTTGCTAGGAAGGCGCGGTCGAACGTCACCTTGCCGGGCGATGAATTGCCGATCTCGCTCAGCGCCACGTCGCGATCCATCTGCACGAAAACCAACAGGCTCACGGCGCTCGCGGTGAGCAGCGCGGCCCAGAAGAGCACAGACATGTAGCGGCTGGGGATGAAGGTGTAGTTGTTGACCGCCACGATCAGGAGGAGACCCGGCACCATGGCTCCTATCAGCGCGTAGCGCATCTGGCCGAAGACGTGCCGGAGGTAGCCCACGACCCGCAGGGCGCGGAGCTCTTGCACTTCGGGCGCCAGGCTCCCGGAAATGCTCATGCCGGCAGCACCGAGGATTTCGATCACGCTCTTACGCGCGTCGACCTCGTCTGCGAACTTCCGCTCGGTGGCAGCCTTGAAGGCATCTTTGAGCCGCTCCTCGGCTTTGGACGCTTCTCCTACGGCGGAGGAAAACCCTCTCCTCCCCAGCTCCTTCAGCCCTTCGACCGCCTGCGCAAGGCTGCGGAAAGAAGGCGTGTACCAGACGAACGACTTCATCGCATTCCATTGGACGGTGTCCGCGATGCCGGAGAACGATTGCCGGCAGCTGCAGTGTTCCAATCGCCACAGCACCTCGCGGAGCAGCCGCCAGGTTTTCAGGAAGCGGTAGAAGGAGCCCACGCTCAAGAGGAAGGCGAAGAGGGCCAAGATGACGAACAGGCGCCCGTACCAGCGCGGATCGGCCAGCGGCTGCGCCGTCTGCCAAAAATAAGCCGCGACGACGATTACGACCACCACTACGAGTTCCAGCCCTCGGCCGCGCGGGCGGATCGGAGCGAGAAACTCCGCGATTCCTTTCGCCTTGGCCTCACAGCCGCTGAGGGCTGGCTCGTCGTCGTCGAACAGCGGCCAAGCGACTCCATGGCGCTGGCCGAGGTGCTGCCGTTTCATCTCGAGAGTGATCCAGGCGAAGAAGGCCGCGCCAAGCCATCCCAGCGAGACGAAAGGTGAGAGGCCATTGGCGAACCTCCGCGCCCGCAGGTAGAAGAAGCCGGGCTGGCCTAGGCTCCAGCAAGAGCGAATAAACAGGTCCGCCGCGAAGTAAACGAGGCACCCGCCCAGCACGACAACGATGGCGGTGAACATCCACGGTAGCCCAGGCCGCGTCTGGCCGGAGAAAGCGCTCGCCGCCGTCGGCGCCAGCGCCTGAGCCAAGCACAGGAGCAGCCCGACATAGGCGGCCCCGGTGGCAATCAGCAGGTAGAGGTGCAGGCTTTCCCACAGCTCCCACGGCTCCTTCCCCCATGGGTGAAAGAAATCGCCAGCGCGGATCGGCAGCAGGGCGAGAGCGAGGAGCCCGGCTCCCATGAGGCAGAGCACGGCCTCCCCCAGGATGAGCAGGATCCGAGCGTGACGGTCGGGATCGTGGGGCGCCGAATTTTTCGTCTGCGGCTGTGTCAAGCTTGTCACCGGCCTGCCGGGCAGATAGGCGTGGTTGCCCAGCCAGTAGGCCGCGACGCCCAGGGCAAGCATCAAGAGCCAGAGCTGCAAGTCGTTGATCTCGGGGAAAGGGATGATCTTGGTAGGCTCGTGTCTCGCTTTTTTTGGGCAGGGATCCATGAAAGAAGCGTCAACCGGTATCTCTGCAACCGGCGACATCGTGTCGTTGCCGGTGGCCGCAAACCAGACTGCCGGCGGCTCCATTGGCTTCTCGAGCAGGCACTGCGTGGCCCGATAGACGCCTTCCTGGACCTCACTGCCGAACATCAGAATGGGATCGCCGCTGCCCCTCGGTATGGTCAGGCCGTTGTTGGTCAGCGGGAAGCTGGTGATGGCGAGAGAGCCGAATAGCGCCGGATTGACCTGCGGGTGTAAATAGATCAGGTTGCTCTCGAAAAGGAAGAGGGTCATATCGGGAGACCAGCGCCGGATCTGCTCGGCCAGGAAGATCTCGTCCTTGACGTCAGTTGCCACGATCCCGACATAGCGAATGCCATACCGTGACAGCGTGTGCAGCAGGTTCGCCATCGCCATCTCGTCGATGCGAGAGGTGAGCGGGCTGAGCTCGCGCACCCCGTCGGCTTGGGTTCCCGGGTCCGCCAAGCTGATGTCGAGAGCGGGCTTCTGCCTCCCGAGAACAGGCTCCTTGCCTACCCTGTCCGCGCCCTTGGCCGCTCCGCGCTCCTCCCAGGCGTTACGGATGGCCGACATGCCGCTCGGCAAGAGCAGCTGCGTCTTGATGGGGAAATCTTGGCCGTATACCGTGTCGCTTTCGGTCAGCAACGCCGTATAACGCAAGTCCCAGCCCAACCGATCATGCATGAAAACGTAAGCCTTATCAGTCAAGAGGTCATCGGGCACCACCATGCGGCTGAATGTGATGCTGTCCTTATCGTCCTTGAAATCGTCCGCCAGCCCCTTAGCAGTGGCAGTTCCCGTGACGATGCGAAAGCTGATCTTGCTCGCTCGGATCTCATTCAGAGAACGGATCGCCGCGCGCAGCGAGCTAGTCGATCCCGAAAACGAAGGGCCCATGACGCGAATCTCGTCGAAGTCCCGTAGGTGATACCCGGGCTCAGGCGCAGGCGACCGGCAAGCGTGCGGGGCCGATTCAGCGCTGGAGCCCTCCTTCATGCCGGCGATGAAATGAACCGCCTGAGTGAAAGCTTCCCTGTGAATGCCGCGCGCGGGCGTCTCGCCCACCAGGAAAAGGCCCAGGAGGCACGGAAATTCTACAGCCGACCGCTCAGGTTTCTGCCGGCGAAACAGCATGAGCCCCGCCGTCTCGTGCGCCACTCCCTCTTGGCCGGCACCTCTGGAAACCTCGGAGTCTTCCCACGGGAGCCATTTGCGATCGAGGATGTAGTCCGCCTGCGACAAGCTCATCTGCAGGCCGGCCAGCGTGAGATCGAAGCTGGAAGGCAGACGGGAGTCGATGGGGTCGGGGACAAGCGCCACAAGGAAGTCGAGCGCGTAGCCTTGCTTCTTCGCCCAATCCCTGATGTGCTTGAGGTCCTCCTTCTTGACCTGCGGCTCCGGCGGGGAAGCGCGCAAGTTGATCCGCTGCTCGCCCCAGGCGCCACGCACCTCCAGGCTGCGCGTGGGCAACGGCCCCACATCAAAGAACTCCCCGTAGAGACGCTTGTAGTGTGCCCAGGTGTTGGTCTGTACAGCGGCCTCTTGCGTCAGGCTCAAGCCCCGTCCCGGCTCGAACGGCGCCGCAAGCGCATTCGCCGAAGGCTGGGCGGACGGCGGAGGCCCTCCGCGCGACATAGCGACCGCCGCCATGACGGCCAGGCCCAACAGCCAAGGAGCCCGTTGTTCAGCCATGAGATCCCTCGCCTTAGGGATAGATTACCGCTGGTGGCTCGGTCTGTAAAGGGAGCGGTGAAATATGCAGAGTTGCAATTAGGTTGACTTGCGCCCATTTCGATTTACCGACAGGAGTGTGAAGGCTACTGCACGGCTCGTCTTTAGGCGTGCGCATATGCACAGTCATTTGTTGTTTCAATTGTCGCCGTGCGAGAGACTTTCTTCCCGCGTCGAAAACTCAAGTCCTTCTTCGGGAGGGTTGAAAAATGAGAGCGAGACTGCATATCAGATCACCGTACCTGTCATGGCGCCTGCGTAGTCGCTCCTTTTCCATGCCGATCCGGCTGCGCGTGCCCCGCCAGCCTCGCACGCAGTCGACGATATTTTTCGCGGTCGCTACCCTGCTTCTGCTTCTCGGCGCCATGGAGGCGACCGCCGCAAACCGCCACAGGGCAAGGGATCTCGGGGTGCCCTTCGACGGTGCTCCCGGTCCGCTGAACGCGATCACGGACGTGGTAGGCGTAGAGGTTGGGCAAGTCACACTTGTCGTCGGCGAAGGCAGTCTGGTGGTCGGCCAGGGTCCGGTACGCACTGGCGTGACCGCCATCCTGCCGAGGGGCAAGCACGACGAGCCGGTGCCGGCGGGATGGTTCTCCTTGAACGGAAACGGAGAGATGACGGGAACGGCCTGGCTCGAGGAGTCGGGCTTTCTCGAAGGTCCCATCCTCTTGACCAACACTCATAGCGTCGGCGTTGTGCGCGATGCCGTGGTCGAATGGGGCAACCGCCGCTTCCCGGGGACCGACACCTTCAGCTTGCCCGTTGTTGCCGAGACCTGGGACGGATACTTGAACGACATCAACGGCTTCCATGTCACCAAAGAACATGCCCTACGAGCGCTCGATACGGCGCGCTCCGGACCCGTCGAAGAAGGCAGCGTCGGAGGCGGGACCGGGATGCGCGCACACGGCTTCAAGGCGGGCATTGGAACGTCATCTCGCAAGCTCGGCGCGACAGACGGAGCGTACATCGTCGGCGTGCTGGTGCAGGCAAACTGCTGCACTCGCGAAGAGCTGCGGATTGCCGGGGTTCCCGTCGGCCGCGAGATCCCTGATCTACAGCCTGTAGTCCAGCCGCAACCGGGCGCAACAAGCTCGATCATCATCGTGGTGGCGACCGATGCGCCGCTGCTTCCCCATCAGCTGAAGCGCCTGGCACGTCGCGCCGCCCTCGGCTTGGCGCGCGACGGCTCTACCTCAGCAAACACCTCCGGCGATCTGTTTGTCGCGTTCTCCACCGCGCAGCCGGCGAAGAACGTCGGCAGGGTCGACCTGTGGTCGGCGGTGCCCAACGACTCGATGAACCCCCTGTTCACAGCTACAGTGCAGGCCACCGAGGAAGCGATCGTAAACGCCTTGGTGGCCGCCGACACGATGACCGGCATCAATGGCAACACGTTCTACGCTCTGCCCCACGATAGGCTGAAGCAGATCCTGGCGAAATACGGCCGGCTGGCTGGCGTCCCATGACGGCTTGTCCACCGTGACTGCCTCCCTCGACAACCTCGTGCGCGTGGGAGCAGATGGCAGAGACCCTCCTGGCAGAGACCCTCCTGGCCGACCGCCAGCGCCAGGCCGAAGACCCCGCCATCGTCACCGATCCCGCGGCCCTGAACGAGCGCTACCAAGCCCTGGAAGCCGCCCGCCTCGATGTCGAGAGGCTCTACGCGCGTTGGGCAGAGTTGGAGGGGAAGCAGGGGTAGGGCAGCCCTCGAGGATCTCTTTCACAGACCCTTGAGGCCCATGAGCTCGCGGGCCCGACGCACGTCTTCCACGGCCTTACCAGTCCAAGGGGCGATTCCGCACGCTCGAAGCTCACATCGCCAGCTACTGCCTTACCCGTTGCCGGAGCGAGGGTTTCGGTATGATAGGCAAGTGCCTCAGAAAGGTGGCGGGTGATCCGCAGGTGATGTGATGGCTTTTACGTTCGATGGCTACGAAGAGATCTCAGCCGACCTCGATCAAGCCTCAAAGTGGTTCGAGAAAATTGGGCTCTCAACCACCGGTAGCAGGCTCAACGCTCTTCAGACCCTGCTCCGCGCTTTCTTGGTAGACATGCAGTCGCTTCCACGTGAGGAGGTCGTTGCGAAGTGGTCTGCCAACAAAACCTACTACGCCTTGGCAGATGCCCGAGGGTTTGCGCGCATCGCACGCGAGATAGGAAAAATGCCGCATCGTCTGCCACTTCATAAGCTCAGGACTATCCTGTCGGGCCCGCTTGATCCGACAGACGAGAACCCTTCCGACGCTACTGTGCAGGCTCGTAATTTTTTCGCGGAGCTAGAACTCGCGGCTGACCTCTCTTCCAAAGGACTCCCGATCATTGGGTTTGACGACGTGCAAATTAGGTTCGACGGCCGTGACCTGTACTTCGAATGCAAGAGAATTCATAGCGCCTCTCGAGTCGCGGCAAATGTAAACAAAGCCGTCGAGCAGCTGTCAACGAAGATGCCTGATGATCGGGCGAGGGGTTTTATTACGGTAGTTCTCGATCGCCTTACAGGTGTCGATCGCATGATCCTCCGGGTATACAACGACGAAGAAGTAACCACAGCGGCGCAAGAGCAGGTCAGCAAATTCCTTGAAAGATATGCAGCCGAGTTCCAACCACCCGTGGATACACGCATAGTGGCAGCCTGTTTCGTGCTACATTTCCTAGTCTTCCATGTGCCCAGAAACATGGTGGGTACTGCCTATATGTTCGCTATCGTTCCATATGTCAGCCAACATCTCCTCGAGTATTCTGATCGCCAGTTACTTGAAAGTTTTGCTGCCTATTCCAATGCAGGAGATACGACGTGAGCGAGCCACTGTACTCGTGCAGATGGACGTCCACCGTGCCGGCGGCCTTCTGCTCCTATGACGCTTCCGCACGGATCGAGGCGGACTGCCGAAGAGGAGCGGCACGAGAAGCACAGTGCGTAGCGGCCGGTCGTGGCTAAGGCATGGGATTGCCGGATTGGCTTTCTCCTTAGAGCCAGGGTAGCGGTCATCCGCTATTCCACGACGGGCTACGGCCGGTGCCGAAGCACGTAGCGCACGTGTCCGAGGCGCGCTGGATGACGGAGCAGACGGAAAGAACCTCCGAGCCTTGGAGACTGGAGCCACCCTTCTCCGTCGGGCTCGATGGCCACGTATCGGCCGTCCCGAAGAGTTTGGATGCTGAAGCGAAGCTCATCGCCTCGGGCGTCGGCGAGCCAGAGCTCCGGCACGCCGGCTTGGGCGTATCGAGCGGGGAGAGCCTCGGTATCCTTGCGTACGGAGCCTTGGCTGATGATCTCGACGATCACGTCGGGAGCTCCGTGAATCGCCGAGGAGCGGCCTTCGACGGACGACTTGGCGTACCGCACCCTTCCTGTTTCGAAGGACTCCCAGAGCACCACGACGACGTCCGGCTCGACAGAGAGACCGGCCTTCGGCGAGACGAGGCGCGTGCGGTCGATGTACACCTCGCCGCGGTCCTCGTCGACGATCAGGTTCGACAATCTCGCCGCGATCGCCGTCTTGACCACGGCATGCGTGTAGAGATCCTCCGGGCTCATCTCCACCTCCACGTCACCCGCCAGAAAGTCGATGCGCCCGGTTTCAGGGAAGTCGTCCGAGTCCACCCAGTTCTGAAAACCTTCCAACGTAAAGGCGTCGGTAGGAATCCGCAGGTCTTGCTCGAAGATGACGGCGTGCTCTCGCGCCATGGCAGCAGTTTACCTCAGCCCTCGCCCGGCAGCAGCACGATCTTGCCCGTCGTCGCTCGACCCTCGAGGAGCCGGTGCGCCTCGGCGGCTTCGGCCAGCGGCAGGCGGTGCGTGATCGAGATCTGCAGCTCCCCCACTGCGACCCACGTCAAGAGGTTCCGGCGGGCGATGGCCCAGGTGGGCGGATCGTCGATGTAGAGGCCGAAGGCTCCGACCTTGAGACAGCGGTCGTAGAGCTGATCCGGGTCGACCGGGTCGGGTGGGCCGCTCGCTTCGCCGAAGTGGATGAGCTCGCCGTACGGGGCGAGCATGGCGAGGCTCTGGGCCTGGGTGGCCTTGCCGATCGAATCGAAGACCCGGTCGACGCCGCGGCCGCCGGTGGCCTGCGCGACGCGTTCCGGAAGATCCGGACCGTGCAGGAAGGCCTCCGCTCCCAGGCGTGTCACCGTGGCGGCCTTCTCGAGGCTCGACACCGTCCCGAGCACGCGCGCACCCTGCCGCCGGGCGAGCTGGACGAGGATCTGGCCGACGCCACCCGCGGCAGCATGGATGAGCACCGAGGCGCCGGGGCGGAGCGTCGTCGCGAAGAAGGCCAGCCCGTACGCCGTCAGCCCCTGGACCGGCAAGGCGGCTCCAAGGTCGAACGGTACGGCGTCGGTCAGATGGAAGAGCGCATCCGCGGGGGCGACCGCATATTCGGCGTACGTCCCGCTCACCGCCGGAGGCATGGCCCAGAAGGCGACGCGCCGGTCGATCAGGCCGAGATCCGTGTCCGGACCGACCGCCACCACCCGCCCGGCGCCTTCCGTCCCCGGCATCCAGGGCAGGGTGAGATTCTTGTAGACGCCACGCCTCCTTTCGGTGTCCGCGAAGTTCACGCCCGTCGCGTGAAGGTGGACGAGGACTTGACCGGGACCGGGCTCGGGACGCAGCACCTCGGCCATCTCGAGGACCTCGGGCGGACCGAGACGCTGAACGAGGATGGCGCGCATGGGAGAAGATTACCGTGTGCGACGGCTCATCGGGCAGGGGAAGAATCACCTGGCACCTCCTCCGAATCACATGGCACCTCTTCGGCGCGACCCTCACGCCGGCGTCGCTTGTGATATCCTTAAGTTCTTATCGTTGGTCCAAAAGCTCGTCGGAAAGGAGAGCCTGTGAGCGTCCTGGCCCTGCCCCGCTTCGTCTTCCAGGGACACACCTCGTGGAACCCGAACACCGTCAATAACTCGCCCGTCAGCTACGACGAGACCAAGGTCGCGCCGCAATTCCACCCGCAGGGCTACCCGGCCGGCCAGCCGCCGCCCATCGAGGCGAGCAACTACGACACCTGGCTCAAGACCTACGACAACGGCCTGCCGGGGAGCTGGAACGTCTACGGCGACCAAGGGTGCAATTTCGTCCAGGCGAAGGTGACGGCGGTCCGTCTCGCCGGCGCCATGGGCAAGGACGCTCCGGATCCGCTCCAAGGCAAGCCGGTGCAGATCCTCGGCCAGTCCGGCCAGCCGCCGGCCCGGATGGTGGACGTCGATCCCTACAGCCCGTACACGACGCAGATCTTCTATCAGGGGATCGTGATCGGGGACTTGACCGTGGGCGTGACCGGCCCCGGCGTCGTCCGGATGTTCTCGCGCTGGCCCAACATGGCCCGCAACCTCGGGGGGCTGCCGATTGCCGGCAACATGGGGGTGACGTGGCAGGCCACGGTCGCCGCCGACCAGCTCACCTGGTACGGAGTCGACCAATCCCCGGCCCTCGCGGCCCTCCAGGCCGCCATCGCGCAGGGCGGCCAGGGCCTCGCCCTCCGCTTCGTCAGCTATGGCACGCTCTACTTCACGCAGGCGACCTGGAACGGGCAGCCGATCACCGATCTGCAGCAGCTCTCGGCGGCCTACCTGGCGGGCTTTCACGGGCCGAACCCGGCGGTGAGCGCGGCGCTGGGCACGATCGGCGTCTGGGGGCCGGGGGAGCTTGCCAGCGCTCCCACCGAGCGCGTGCTCACTCCCGGAGACGGGCTGATCCCGCCGAACGCCGCCGCCGGCGTGCGGCCCGCGGCGCTGACCCGCGCCGCCCAGGAGGCGGTCTTCGCCGCCGCGCCGCCGACGGTTCCGACCGTGCCGACGGTCCCGATCGGCACCGCCTTCGCGCGGGTGGACAGCTCCCGCCGCGTCGTCACCCTGGACTTCCTCGGCACCTTCCCGGAGCAGGACGCGACCCTCGCCAAGGCGGACTTCGGCGCTTTCGAGCTGCAGGCGGTCCCGGACCAGGGCCAGCCCGTCGCCATCGGGCAGCCGCTGACGAGCGCCGGGTACGCTCAGGCGGCCTACGACGCGGGCGGCGGGATCGTGGACTTCTCCTTCACGCCCGACCAGGAGGGCCTGGTGACGACGGGGCGCCTCCAACTCGTCCAGACCGGCTCGAACGCGGTGGCGCTCCACGAGGCCACGCTCCTGGCCGAGACCGATCAGCGCGGCGTCTACGTCGACGAGGGACAGACGCAGCAGGTCACGATCCAGGTCTATCAGCAGGGCGTCACGCCGCCGGCGTCGGCGGTCGAGCTCCGGCTGTACACCTACAACGAAGGCCCCAGTCTCGTCCCCGTCGGGCAGAGCCTCCTCGAGCTGCTGGACGCCCTAGGCAATCCGCTTCCCGAGCCGCCCGTGCTGCCGGTGGGCCCGGACGGCAGCGCCACGTTCGGCGTCACGCCGCGGCGCCCGGGGATCGCCACGGTGGTGTTCCTGCCCTACCTCGCGGGCGCCAACCCGCCGCCGCCGCCGAACCTGGGCAAGCTGCAGCAGATCCCCGACTCCTACGTCGTCGTGCGCGCCCTGCCGTTCGACAACGCGCTCTTCGACATGCAGCCGTCCGAGATCACCTGGAACTTCGTCTATCGGCACGTCCTGCAGACCTTCAACCTCGTCTACCCGCTGATGTCGCTGATCCTGAACCTGGGGAGCGAGACGACGGTGAACCAGAACGCGCAGGCGATCGAGGAGAGGACCTCGCTCGAGCGCTTCCTGACGACGAGCTTCATGCCGATCACCCGCGAGATGTCGGCCGGCAAGCGCTACGTCCTGCGGCAGTACCTCAGCAACCTGCCGCCGCCGTGATCTAGCCCCCTGCCCCGGCGCCTGTCCGCCGGCGCCGAGACATATCGAGGCTCGTCCGTAGTCTCACGGCTCGCCCGACGCGACGCCGCAAGCCGGCACCGGCGTTAGGGGTCTATGTGAGAGCAGGTGCACAGCCAGGTGCCTGGTTGCAGGTTGCAATCCCTGATGATGAAGCATTCGCGGCCGGCGCCGCAGATCGAATTGGCGGCCGCCCCAACGCAGACGCGATCACTACAGGTGCCGCAGATCAGCACGCGCGGCGAGAAGCCGCCGCCCGGGCTGAGATTCAAAGCGGCGGTCAAGGACGAGGCTCCGCCGCAATCCGGCGGTGCCGCCTGGCTCATGTTCGCGGAGAAACTGGCAAGCTGCGGCAGGGCCGCAGGGGCTGGTGCCGCGGCGCCGGCGGCTGCCGGCGCGCCGGCAGCGTTCGCCAGGGACCCCAGGCACAACAGCGCGAAGGCGAAAAGCAAGGCAGCTCTGGTCTTCATCTCGTCTCCTTTCCAGGACGTCACAGGGTTGATGAGGCGCACCCCCACTAGAAGAGGTGCCGCGGGACGCGGTTCGCGGGCTGGGCGAACTGACCGCCGGCCGGCAGCCCAGGCTCAGAACCAAAGAATCACCTGGTACCTCATCGACCTGCCGGCCTGCCGGGAATCACCTGGCACCTCTTTGGACCCCATGTGGAAGAATCACCTGGCACCTCTTCGGGACTCACCTGGCACCTCTTCGGTAGATCGACGGCAGCGTGGAGTCCTCGAAGTACCGCCTGCCGGCGAAGGCATCGCGCACCAGCTCCTCCAGAAACTCCGCTTCAGAAGAAAGTGACGGGGCGGCACGGCGCCGGCTGTCGCCCTGCATCAAATCAGCAGCAAATTTAACGTTCGGGTGGCCGGCGCTGCCGGGGTGTGACTTGTAAACTATTGATTCTACTGGTGGAGGCGCGAGGATTCGAACCTCGGTAGGGCGATGCCCGGCAGATTTACAGACGTGCCCTGCCCTGCCCTGTTCCTGCATGTCACTCCACGTCCCTCAGCGTCAATGCTTTCAATCGCTTAGGCCCACTCTCCATTGACGCCGAATGACGCTAGTTTACGCCAATTATCACCCCGTACTGTGACACGAGTGCAACTTGGTCTGACCCGGGGGTGCCGGGGGGCCAAGCGGGTGGCTGCGCCGGCGACGCCGCCCGCACCAGCGCCCGCAGCTCCGCGCCGATCGCCGCATCGTCCATCCCATCCGCCCGCCGCCCCGCGATCCAGTCCGACACGTTCCCCTTCTCCGGCAACCCGCCAAGCTCGATCCAGCCGACGCTCGCCGCGATCGGCCGATGGGGCCGTGGTGTAGAGGATCGAGGAGGCGCTCGCCCACAGGTAGCCCGCGGGCGGCATCGAATTGGCATTCAGCAGAATCGTTACCGCGAAGCACACAACGGTACCGTGCCGATGAAGTTGCCCAATGCGACCGGCTCGCTCTGTACGAACACCGTTGCTACCACCGCATTGGTGGAAGTGTCAATGACCGAAACAGTGCCGATGCCCTCGTTTGCCACATAGACACTGCTGCCATTTGGCGTCACCGCCACGCCGTGTGGAAAACCCCCTACCGGCACTGTCGCTACCACCGTATTGGTGTTGGGGTCAATGACCGCAACAGTGTCGGCGTCAGCGTTCGACACATAGACACTGCTTTCATCTGGCTTCACCGCTACGCCCCATGGAGAAGTCCCTACGGGTACTGTCGCGACCACCGCTTGGGCGGCATTGTCAATGACCGAAACAGTGTCGTCGTAACTGTTCGTCACATACACGAGGTAGCTATCTGGCGTCACTGCCACACCTATTGGGAAATTCCCTACTGTCACCGTGCCTACCACCATATTAGTGGAAGTGTCAATGACCGAAACAGTGCCGCCGTTATTGTTCACCACATAGACACGGGTGCCATCTGGCGTCACCGCCACACCATATGGAGAACTCCCTACCAGCACCGTTGCTGCCACCGTATTAGTGGAGGTGTTAATGACCGAAACAGTGATGCTGTTATAGTTCGTCACATAGACACTGCTTCCATTTGGCGTCACCGCCACGCCATATGGAGAACTCCCTACCGGCACTGTGGCTACCACCATATTGGTGGAGGTGTTAATGACCGAAACA
>DATNKQ010000163.1:0-27381 GCA_035603315.1 Thermoanaerobaculia bacterium | reverse complement strand
GGCGAGGACGAGCGGCAGTGCCGCCGTCCACAGGACGACGAGGCTTCGATCGGGAGACACGGAAGCTCCTTTCCCCCCTCGGGGAACTTGAACTTTGTCCGGCCGGACCAGGTCTCCTGGCTTACGTTCGTCCTACTCGCCACGCCTTCCCGTCGCGATGACAGTGGCGTCTCTGGCTTTCGTCCCGATCACAGTCGCGGGGCGGCGGGAGCATTGCACTCCCCTTCCCTTGGATCCGGCGGTGCTTCGGCTTTCACAGAACAGCCCTGTCCCATGCGGGCGGGCGAGGAGGCAGTTTCGCAGGTCTCAGGCCGCCCGTCAACGATTCCCTTCAAGCGCTTGACAAATACATTAACCTCGTACTAAGTTTAGACTTCTAACCTATCGTCCCCCCGGCAAAGGAGGTTTCGTATGCTCGAGCGAAGGTCTCACCCTCACCTTCCTTCCCCCATCGTGCTGCGCTGGTCGAGCCTCGTGCTCGCCCTCCTGCTTCTCGCGAGCCTAGGGGGACCGGCGATCGCCCAGACCGCCGCCGACGACCATCCGATCCGGATCGGGATCGTCGGCGATCAGACGTTCAGCACCGACATCCAAGCCTCGTACGGCGTGCTGCAGCAGGGCGTTACTTACCTCTCGGGGCAGAATCTCGATGTCGTCCTGCACGTCGGCGACCTGGTCGAGAGCAGCCTCTCCCCGGCCCAGGTGACCGCCCTCTTCAATCAGGCGACCGGCATCCTCGACCAGCTGCCCGTGCCTTGGTTCCTGACCGCCGGCGACCACGACGTCAACCCGCCGGCCTTCCAGCAGGACTCGCCTGACCGTTCGCGCGAGCAGCTCTTCCAGCAGCTCTACGGCGCCCGCGTCCCGGCCTTCGCCGTCCACCCCTACTACAGCTTCGACCTCAACGGCTACCACTTCATCTCGCTCTACTCGTTCGGCGCGCTCGACTCCGATTCCCGCTTCGGCAACATCTTTCTCTCCCAGGTCTACGACGACCAGTTCGCCTTCCTCAAGAACGACCTCAACCACCACCAAAACGCACGCGGCATCATCGTCTGGGTCCACCAGCCGCTCTGGTATCACGTGAGCGGCTGGCAGCGAGTGCACGAGCTTCTGCGCCAGTACCCGGTCGCCGCCGTCATCTCCGGCCACTTTCACTACAACCAGGACGGCGGGGAGGTCGACGGCATCCGCTATCTGACCGTCGGCGCGACCGGCGGCTTCACCAAGGTCGGGAGCCGCCAGGCCGGCGACGTCAACCACGTCTCGGTCGTTACGGTTTCGGGGGACAAGGTCACCAACGTCCAGCTCAAGGCGCTCGACAACCAGCCGCTCAGCCTCACTCCGCGGGTCGACATGGACCGCATCCAGGCCATGGACGTTCAGCTCGGGAACTTCTTTGACTTCGCGTCCGCCAACCCCGTTTTCGTCCAAGGCGGCCAGCTCCTCGCCTCTTGCGGCGGTCCACCGGCAAAGATCCAGATCTATCAGATCGGTGATCCCACGGACTTGCCTCTCGACGTCAAGATCGCCTTCTCGACCAGCCCGACGGGCAAGGCTACCCTGAGCTCGCCCGCTTTCGGCGCCGGGCAGTGTTCGCAGGTGGTGAGCCCCACCGAGTGCGTCCTGCCGCGCACGGCGAGGACCTTCATCTCCAACTACTCAAGCGTCGACATCAACGAGTTCTTTGAGGATGCTCTATGGACGAGCGGCCTCGCTCCGTCGGGCGGCGGGCCGCAGCCGGGGACCCTCCTCAACTTCAAGGTCACGACAACGATCAATGGCAAGTCTGGGACTCTGTTTCTGAATACCACCGTCTCGACCACCGTCCAGGGCTGCCCGTGATGCCTGCGGAAGGTCCCCCTAGCCCGGGTGACCTGGTTCGCGGGTGGGCAGTGTCGACGTGAGATCACCCTTTACGCCATGTCGGCGTGGAGGAAGCTGGGAGTAAAGAGCTATGAAACGACCTCTGTTGCGCCTCGGCCTGTTGTGCGTAGCTTTCGCCCTGACCGCCGCGGTCTTCCTCGTTCCACCTCCGGCCGTCGCCGCCAGCTGCCCGACTGCGACCTGCGCAAGCATCGCCGCCTACTGCAACGGCGTGGGCTGCGGAGTCGGGGTCCGCCCGATCGGCACGTGCGTGAACGGAAGCGGCAACACCGTGACGCTGTATTTGATCGAGTGCCCCGGATGCAATATCTACAGGACCTGCGTCCAATAGGAGACGGCAAGAGAGAACTCAAAGGGGGGCCGCCGCCCTCTAGGGCGGCCCCTCCTTCGGTGAGGAAGAGTAGTCTTCGACTCCAGCGCTAGCCCGCGAAGCGATGACCTTGGGCTCGCCGAGAAAGTGCTCTCCTGACTTACGAGGGGGTCAGGTTTCAGGCGTGGATGCTCGACTTGACGAGCCAGCTTCATCCGCTTAGCATTAGCGCTGTCGTCCAACAACAATAGCGTCAGCAGGGGGGAAGACCCATGTCCAACATCGTCAAAATCACGATTTTCGCCGACCCGAACAAGCCAGATAAGCCGACGCTCAAGCTTCCGGATATTCCATGGTTCGCTGGCATCACGGCGCTTCAGGCGATGGTCATCGGGGAGGCGATGCACGAGGAAAACTTCAGCTTCCGTGTGGTCTACAAATCAATTTTTGGCGCATTTATAGACAGCATCGACGGCGTCACAGACGGAGACATCCCAAATCACTTCTGGATGTTTTCTATAGACGGTTCTCCGTCCGAAGTCGGTGTCAGCGAGGCCATCATTCAGGAAGATCAGAGCAAGACTTCGGCAGAGGTCGAGTGGCGCTTTGCTGACATCGGCAGTGTGCCCCTTAGTGGACAGGCGGCTCTCAAAACCAAGCCCTTACCGAGGACGACCTGAAGCAGGCAGGTCGAGGTGGGCGAAGGGGAGCGCGGTGCTGTGGCCGGGCGTCCACAAGCGCCGTAGCTCTCCTCTACCGCTAGAACTTGATCTTCTCGATCTCATCGGGCTCGACGAGCTCGTCGCGGACGATCGGGGGATCCAGGCCTGGATCCACTCGGCCGCTGCCCTGAGCCCGGCGGAGCCGGGTAGAGGTGGGGCTAACCCCTTGCCACAGAGCCGAGCTGGGGGCCGCCGCATGCGCGGGGGCCGCACAGCTTCCCTGCCCGAACTACCGCGCGGCAGCCCGAGCGGGCCTTGGAAATCGCCGTCCGGCAGACCAGCCGCGCCGCGGTCCAGACCGCCGTCTCGCTTCTCCCTTCCCCCCTCCAGCTACCGGTGCGCTTCGCCCTGCGGGCCGTCGAGCTGGCCCTTGGAGTCAGCCGAGATCTCGGCCGCTAGGAGCGCGGCGGGCCGGTGCGGTGCCCAGCGGAACACCCCAGCGGGGTACAGGTACGCTAGACTGGTGGAGCGCTCTCGCCCTCCGAGGACGAAGAGCGCCGCCGGTTCTTGCAGAGATAGGCCATGACCCCCGCGCCCTCCGCGCCCCCCCCCAACCCGGCGCCGCCGGCCTATCGCTGGCGGTTCCTCTGCGGGCTCGCCGCGGCCTGCCTTTTGGGTTTCTGGATGGCGGGGACTCTGATCGCCAGAGCGCTGACCGACGAAAAGCAGGCGCGCGCCGAACGTACCGCGGTGGTGACGGTCTCGGCGCTCACCGACTTGGTGGAGAGGACTGGAGCGAGCGCTGCTCCCGCGGGGGCCGCTCTCAGCCGCACGGTCGGGAGCTTCGCCGCGGTCCATCCCGGAGTGAAAACGATCCGAATCCTGGACCTCGCTAGCCGGCTCCTCGTCTCGGCCTCCCCGGCGGCCGCCGGCACCCAGGCGATGCCAAACCGCTTAGGGCGGGGGGGAAAATCGCTTTACGACCTCGGCAATCAGCTCCGCGCCGCGGTCGAGGGGAACCGTGGCTCTGGCGCCAAGGTCCGTGCGCCAGAGCTTGCGGTCGAGCGCCTCCCGGACGGCGGCCTCACCCTCCTGGCGCCGGTTGTGCGCGACGAGGGCGTCCAGGGGATCGTCGAGATGGAGTTGGCGCCGGTGGAGGCGCGGACAGCCTTCGACCGGAACTTTTTCGTTGTCCTCTCGGTTCTCTCGGTCGGCGGCTTCGCGCTGCTCTCCGGCTTCCGAACCTCGCCCATCCAGCAGAACCGGCTCCGGTTTGGGATGGCGGCGGTCGCGGCGACCCTCCTCTGCTACGGGCTTGCACAATACAGGCACGAAGCAACGTGGCGGCTCGCCAACGAGCGCGTCTGGACTGGGATTGCGCTCGCCGAGCGCATCGACTTCGAGACCAGGGAGACCGAGAAGCTCCTCCCTGCCCCGATCGCTCCCCCTCTCGACCCCACGTCCTGGGACGTCGACCTCTTTCGCCGGCCGCGCGGCCTGATCAAGGCTGACGGAAAGATTGACGACGGCAAGCTCGCTGAAGCGGCTCGCGCCGACGCCGTGCGCATCACCCGTGCCGGAATTCCTATCGCCCTCGGCTCTCTCCTCCTCCTCGCCTTCATCGGTTTCGGCGGCTTGGCCGCGAGCACCTATCGCCGTTCGGACCTCGAGTTACGGCCAACCTTGGGGAAAAAGTAGCGAGAGCAGCCAGAAAACTACCGCGGCGGGAGTTTGAAGCCTCTACGGGTGGGGAATCTAGTGCTACCGCGAGGGGATCGAGATGGTCAAGAAGAGTGGCATAAAGCGGCCTGGTACTGTGGTGCTAAAGAAAGCCTCTAAGGATCTTGACGAAGAGACAGCAGCGCAATGGATAGCATTGCGGGAATCCGCTGAAGCCTCCTACCAGGAACGTCGTAGACGGCGCTTTTAGCCAAGGCAGCTTCCCTAATCGATGCCGGAGCCGCTGGGTCGCGTCCGCTGCGAGGGTTAGGCGTAAACCACCACGCCCGCAAGCATGAGGTAGGCTCGAAGGCGTCGGGGATTGTGAAACGCAGAGAGGCTGTTGCCGACATTGACCTTACATCGCGATAGAGCCCAGCGCGCGACCGGCTGCAACCTCCTGAAACGCCCCGAGACAACGATCTGGGCTCTTAGCTCTTCTTGTTCCCTTGGTGTTCCTTGTCGTTGGCGACCTTCAGAGCTAAGTTATTATGAATCTTATAGTTACCATTGATCATCCTCCCGCCCTGGGGACGGTCGAGCAGATGTCCCCCGATCGCCTTGCAAGTGCACTTACATCGGTCCCCCGCGCAGCCAGCTAGAACTTCACCCGCTCGATCTCATCGGGCTCGACGAGCTCGCGTCGGCGATCGTAGAGCTGGGTCGTGCGGGTCGAGGCGTGGCCGGCGATCGCCGCGGCGCGCTCGATGGTGCCGCCGTTCAGGAGGTAGTTGGTGATCCCGGTCGCCCGGCAGGAGTGGCAGCCGGGATCGTCGCCCAGGCCGCTCTGCTCGGCGCGGCGCTTGACGACGCGCAGAGCCGAGCGGGCGGAGAGGGCTCGGCCGGTGAGCTGGCCGGTCTTGCCGGCGAAGGACTGGAAGAGCGGGGCCTGACCCTCCACGTCGAGGCCGGAGGCTTCGAGGTAGGCGTCCAGGGCCTCGGCCGCCCGGCTATGGACGGCCACCCGCCGATGCTGGCCGCCCTTCTCGTGCAGGGCGAGATAGGCGCGGCGCCGCTGGTGCTCGTAGTCGCGGACCCGCAAGCCGACGACGGCACTCACTCGGGAGAAGCTGTAGAGCATGACCGAGAGGAGGGCCTTGTCGCGCAGGTCGACCAGGCCCTCGCCGGCGATCGAGTCGAGGAGTCGGCGGGGCTCGTCTTCCAGGAGGACGGGGGTCTTGCCGGTGCGGATGACGAGGCGGGGGCCGCGCACGGCGTCGGCGGGGTTGTGGGGGAGGACCTGGCCGACGACCAGGTAGTCGAAGAGCATGCGCAGAGCGGCGAGGTGCTGCTTGACGGAAGCGGCCGCGAGCTTCCCCGCGAGCTCCTCGACGTAGGAGGCGACGAGGAAGGGCTCGAGTTGCTCGAGCGTAAAGCCGCGCTCCTGGCACCAGGCGAGAAAGCGGCTGACGGCCTTGGCGTAGGCCCGCCGGGTGTGGGGGTTGCGGAGCTCGGCCGTGAAGTACTCGACGAACCGCCGGCGGGCGCGCTCGCCGGCCTGGGCGATGACGGCGGGGAGGTCGAGAGCGGCGCCGGCGAGGCTGGGAGCGTCGAGTGGCCGGCGGACGAGGGCGCCGGGAGCGGAGTCCATGGCCGGGGAGTATACGCCTCTTTTTTGCGTCGGATAACGTCTTTTATCGGACTCTATTAAGGGCCAGGGCGATCTCCTCGCCTTCCGGCGCTCTCGCTGCCGGTTCCTGGACACAGCTTCCGGCATGAGCACCCAGCGGTCGCACCGCAGTCGAGATGCCGCCGCAATCAGGAGAACGCCGAGGCGACGCGAATCGGGACGTTCACGAAAAGTGGGAAATACCCCAAGACCTCACCCCAGAAGGTGCCCTGTCGCGGGAGCCGTGCCCTTTTCTTTCAATGACTTACGACAAGTCCGGGCTCCGTCTCTGCGATTTTGGACAGCAGTGAGCTATGATGTCCTTAGAAGCCTAGAAGCCCAAAACCTGCGAGGTATGGCCGGCGATCGCCGCTCTCGATGGCGGCAGGGAGACCGCCAGGACCGCGCAGGAAGGGAGTTGGCGTTGCACTTACGCTGCGCGAGGAGAGAGTGACATGAGTGATCGCAGGGAATTTGCAGGGAAAGGGCTCGCGCTTGGAGCGCGTGGCATCGTGGCTGCCGCGCTGGCCTTCACGGCCCTCGGGCTGGCGGCGGCACCGGCCTCCGCCGCCACCGTGGTCGTCAACACGACCGTCGACCAGGCTACCGGCAGCTGCGCCACCACCTGCTCGTTGCGCGACGCCGTGGCCACCGCTAACCCCGGCGACACCGTCCAGATCCCGGCCGGCCACTACGTCCTGACGCTGGGCAACATCACCCTTACCAAGAGCCTTACGCTGGCGGGCTCCGGGGCCCGGACGACCGTGATCGACGGTAACAACACGCTCGTCGGTTCAGGTGGGATCTTCTTCCTGGTCAATGTCGCCGGTACCTTCGAGATCGACGACCTATCGCTGATCAATGGCAGCGTCGTTAACGGCGGCGGCGCCATGCTTGCCCAAGGTGCCTTCGTAAGTCCACCGACCCTGACGCTCAGGCTCCGGCGCTGCACGGTCGCCAATAACCAGTCACGAGTCCGCGGGGGCGGAATGGACTTGAACAGCCTTGCCTTGGACATCGAGGAGTGCACGTTCAGCAACAACAGCGCAGGCGGATTCGCAGGCGGTGGCGTGAACCTCAAACTCGGGACCGCATCGGTCGTCAACAGCACATTCAGCGGCAACCGTTCGGGCTTTGGGATGGGCTTGGACATCAGCCAAGCCACGTCGGCGACCCTGACCAACAACACGATCACGGCAAATCAGGCGACGTCCGGCAGCAACCCTGCGCTCGTTATCGGTGCGACGCAGGTCACTCTGAGCAACAACATCATTGCCGAGAACGTGGGAAGGGATTGCGGGATCCCTGTCACTACCGTCACCGACCACAACCTGGACAGCGACAACTCCTGCCACCTGACCGGTCCCGGCGACCTGCCCGGGGTCAACCCGCTCCTCGGTCCGCTCGCCGACAACGGCGGCCCGACGGACACCAGCGCGCTGCTCGCCGGCAGCCCGGCGATCGACGCGGGCAACAACGCCACCTGCCCGGCGACCGATCAGCGCGGCGTGATCCGGCCGCAGGGGCCGGCCTGCGACATCGGCGCCTATGAGCTCATCCAGCCCCCCGACTGCTCGCACGCCGTGGCCAGCCCCGATCTGCTCTGGCCGCCCAACCACAAGTTCGTTCCCATCCAGATCACGGGGGTCACCAACCCGGACGGCGGTGCGCTGACGATCGACGTCACCAGCATCTTCCAGGACGAGCCGGTCGGCAGCGGCAAGCACGGCTGCGACGGGGAGGACGACGACCACGGCGACCAGGCGCTCTTCCCGCTGATCTTCCCGCGGGACGACGGCGGCGACGGCGACAAGCGCGTGGACGGCAAGGGCGTCGGCACCGCCACCGCTGCCGTCCGCGCCGAGCGCTCGTGCAAGGGCGACGGCCGGGTCTACCACATCAGCTTCACCGCCACCAACGGCCAGGGCCTCTCCTGCATGGGGGCGGTGACGGTCGGCGTGGCGCGGCACAAGAACGTGCCCCCGGTGGACGGCGGCGCGCTCTACGACTCGACCAAACCAGCCCCGCACGATCATCACGACGACTGAGGGCCGGAACCTCTTCGACGGGCCGGCGGCAGGTGCCGCCGCCGGCCCGTGGCTTCCGCCCATCCTTCGTCCCGCTCGATGCCTTGGAGGCTGCGGGGCGGCTCGGTCCTTCTTCACCGCGAGAACACGGGGAGACGTCTGTGCGAGATCGAGCCTGCGTTGTAGGCCAGGTTCCGTCAAGGAGTAAGCCTGCGCGGTCCGGGGGCGGATCGCCAGAATGGCCCAGCTCCAGCGTTCGGTACCGGGAAGTGCCGGAGATCGCCGAGCGAGGCTGGTCGGGAGTTCGCGTTGCGGAAGGCGATCTGCCCTCGCACCGCCCGAGTTCATTCAGGAACCTCGGGACCCTCCGAGGGGCCTTCAATTTCTGGCGGCTCGTTGTGAAGATGCCCGCCGTCGTCCGACTCAGGCGACGAGGACCGCGGCTCGGTTCCGTCCGGCGCTCGCATTTCCGGTGGAGGAGGAGGCGAAGGGGGTTGGTAGGGCACGTTGACCGTCCCGGGCTCGCTGCCAGAGCTGACCCCGAAATCGGCAGATGGGGCTAGCGCGCCCGCCGCTGGAGTGACCGCTGCGGTCGGCAGGATGTCCAGCGAATCCATCGATTCCACGCGAAGGTCGCCTTCGGAGGCTGGCGGAGGGGAGGGTTGATAGGGCACCTTGGCCGTGGCCGGTTCGTCTCCGGAGCTGACGCCGGGATCGTAACTCGTCGCGCCACCGCCTCCTCCCGCCGAGAAGGCTGCCGCCATGAAGCGAACGACGTTGTCACCGCGCCCGATGCGGCCGGCGCCGTGGGCACCGCTTTCCCAGCCGGGTGCCTCGCCGGCAACGGCCCGCGGCGCTCCGACGCTCGCCGCGCCAGGCAGATGCGGCCGCGGCAGCGGTGGCGGATCGCCCTCTTCAAAGCGGCTCTCCTCATCGACGCAGCCGGTGATGGCGGCGCCCTCCTCGATCACGCATCGCCACTCGGAGAGGGGGTGCGAGCGCAGCGCGGCGACCAAGCTGCGCTGGTTGCGATTCGATAGCCGGAGCGAGCCGTTGGTCGCCCGCAGACGCCGGCGCCTGCCGGCGGCGCCGCCCTGAATGAAGAGGTGAAATCGGCCGTTGGCATCGGCCAGAGCCGCGGCGCCCGCCGTGGGCTTCAACACCACGATGCCGTGTGGGCCGTGCTGGTCGGCCTGCGTCGTGTCCGCAGCGGTCGGCGCCATCAGGGAGGCGCGATAATCGCCGGTGGGCGTATCTCCGAAGGGCAGGAGCGGGTCGCGATCGAGGTTACCGTGGCGGCGAGCGGCGTCGCCGTCGGCACGGCTACACACCGGGAACGGACCGGCGAGCAGCTCACCGGCGTCGCTTTCCAGCTGCAGCACACCGAGGAGACTACGATCCTTGGGCAGACCTACCTTGATGCGCGGCATGGGCTATCTCCCTTTCATGGGTTGGGGCGCGACGCACAGCGCTGCGATCGCCGGACGGCTCGCCGGCGGGCGGATCGATGGCGGAGAGATCGCGCTGGCGCTGGCGCGCTCCGCGGCCGGCGCCGAGGAGCGCCCGGTAGCCGCGGGCCATCCGCTCCATCGAGAACTCCTCCCGCGCTATCCTGCGCCCTGCTTCTCCCAGCCGTTTCTGCACGGCGTCGTCGGTCAAGATATAGCGCACGCGGTCCGCCATGGCGAGCGCATCGCGGTCGGAGACGATGAATCCGTTGACTCCGTCGCGCACCTGCTCCGTCGTACCGCCGGCGGCATTGGCGACCACGGGTAAGCCCATGGCCATCGCTTCCAGCGACGCATTGGGACAGCCGTGCCGATCGGCGATCATGACGAAGACGCGAAAGCGGCGAAGAAAAGGCATGACGTCGGCATGTGGGCCGGCGAAGCGGATGTTACAAAGGCCGGCCGCCTCGATCTTCTGGACGAGCAGCTCCCAGTACGGCAGGTGCCGCGGATCGACTCCGCCCACCACGACGAGACCGGCATTCGGCAGCCGCGGGGTCAAGCACTCCATCATCTCGACGAGAAAATCGATGCGCTTGTCCGGCATGATCCGGCTGCACGTGCCGATGATCAGGTTGGGGTCGAGCCCGGAGAACAGCGCGCCATCAGCGCTCGCCGGGGCGGCGGCAACTCCACTGTCCTCGCTGGGCGCGGGCACTCCGTTGGGAATGACGGCTACCTTGCCGCGGCGAGCCGGCGCGCGAGGCGGCCCGCCACCGGCGAACTTGGTCACGAAGTGGTCGAGCCGAGCAAAGTACTGATCGGCATCGAGGCAGATCCGGCGCGTCAGCTCGGCCTCGTTGTGCAGCTCCGCGAACAGCGAATCTCCGGGGCTGACGTCGATCAAGCGCACGGCGTCCCGGGGAATGACCTTGGCCAGCACCAGCTTGACCCGGGCGTCGACGTTCCAGAAACAGACAGCGCGGACGCCCAACCGTCTGATCATCCAAAGGATCGTCTCGCACTTGGCGATATAGTCCTCGAGGCCATGCAGTGAGAAGACGGGCAAGCCCGCTTGCTCCACCGCCTGCAGGTACTCCTCGCAATAGACTTCATACAGCACTCCGAGATACAGGCGGTCCGGGGTACGCTGCGCGCCCAAATGGCGCAACAAGTTGATCAACGATCTTGCCGCGCCGCCGAGGTTGAGGTTGTCGGTCAAGAACAGAGTGCCGGCACCCTCGGCGTCGAAGGCAGCGGCGTAGCCGTAAGCCCCGAGCAGGCACCAGAGCCGCGGAATGAGGTCGGCATCCAAAGGCCGCACCGGGACCGGCCGAGACTCGCGGCACAGCACGCGCTCGATCGCCTGGAGGTACGCTTCAGGATTCGCGGCATCGGTCACCAGCTCGGCGTCCGCCGGCAGCGCTTCGCGGTTGCCGCCGGCGTCGGCGGAAACGATGGGGCATCCCGCCCGCACCGCCTCCAACATCGCCACGCTCAGTCCCTCGTACACGCTGGTATTGAGGAAGACGTCAAAGGCGGCATAATACTCCGCCGCTTCGGGCAGCAGTCCCGGCGTTATGAGGTCCGCCATGACGCCCAGCTCCAGGGCCTGCTGACAAGTGGCCGTGTAGGTGGCTCGCCCATACCCCCACTGATGGTCCCAGCCGCCGAGGATCATCAGCTTGGCGCGACAGCGCCGGCGCACCGCTGCGAGGACCCGGACCGCCCTCGGGTAGGCCTTCTGGGACTTGAATTCCCCGACCATGCCGATCAAGAGGGTGTCATCGGAGATGCCGTGGCGGGCGCGCAGGCGCCGTCTGTTCTCGTGCAAGGTCGCGACGTCGAACCACTGTTGAACTTCGTGGCGCACGGTCACCACCGGCTTGGAACAACCGGCCTGGCGCAGCTGACGCGCGATCTCCTCGGACACGGCCACCACGAAGGGCACGCGCGGGTGGTCGAAGGCGGCCGGCGGGTCCTGCCAGGAGGGCTCGGCATTCTGGATCACGGGTATGGTCGCTATCCCTGATTCCCAGAGTCGCCGCAGCAGCGCTGCCTTGATCAAGTGGGTGAAAACCAGCGGCACCGGCGAAGCGAGCAACTCCAGGGCGGCGGCACGCAGCTGCGCCTCGGGATCCCGGCCTTGCAGGCGGCGAACGCGGACCCCGCCGGCGTCGGCAAGCGGATAGCCGAGCCTGGTGTCGTGCAGGAGCAAAATCTTTCCTTTGGCGCCGCCGACGGCAAGTGTCGTGGCGACCTCCTGTACGCTGCGCTCGGCGCCGCCACGGGCCATGCTCGGGATCAGCACATTGAGGTGGGGCGTTCCGGCGGGCTCCAGGGCCAGCGGCTGGCGCACCGCCGGGCGGTTGAGCGGCGCCGGGGGGAGGCGAAAGGCGGCGCTCGCCACCACGGCGGGAGCCGCCGAGGCCCGCTCGGTGGAGCCGGGATCCGGCAGCAGCCCATGATCGCGATAGAGACGCCAAAGCGTCGTACCCTCGCCCGGCGCGTCCTTGCTCGGCACTGCCTGCATGAGCTGAGCGCCGCGATAGCGGCCGTCGCCGGCCGCCAAGGTGCGCCAGAATTCATTGATCCAATGAATCGCATACCAGCGCTTGGGAATCGGCGCCGCGGACTCGATGAAGGGGCGGATCACATGCCACCAGGAGTCCTCGTTGCACACCGTCGAGCGCACGTAGCGGGTGAGATTCCTGCGCCGCACGCCGGCGCTGAGAATGCGCGTCGGCATGAGCCACGCCGAATTCTCATCGGCCCGCCGGACGACACGCTCGTAGGTCTCGTACATCAGGCGACTGCCGCGCGGACATTTCATCAAGTTGCCTACTACGCCGACGCGGTGGGAGCGGAAGAAGTAGGGCGATCGGAAGCGTAGCGGCCGCAGGCAGGTGACGTCCATATCCGTCCACCAGCCGCCCCGCTCGAACAGCAACTTGTAGCGGAACAGGTCGGCGAACGGTGCGCCATAGCTGCCGGAGCCGACGCCGGTCTCGGGATCGACGTCACGTTTCTTGAAGACACGGTCGCGGGGAAGAATCTGCGTCGCGTCTTCCAGCACCACCTCTTTAGGTAGCGGGGTTTTAAGCCCGCCGTAGAGCCAAAGATGGAACTCGTGCCCCTGGCGGAGGAACGAATGAAGGGTCAAGAGCTCCAGCCGGCTGAGCTCGGGCCCCACCCACAAGCCATGAACGACCAGGTTGTCACGGCTGAGCTCCGGCGCCTGGCACGCGGCCGTTGCGAGCCGCCGGGCCACACGCTCCTGGGGAGCGGACGCTTGGCTCGGCTCGGCGGGCGCGAGCCGTGCGATGTCGTCCCAGTGCTTCCAGTCGCGCCGGCCGACGGAGCCGTTGATGAGATGGAGCAAGACAGGTCGATTGCGCCGATCGCGCCCGCCATTCGGCTCGTTGGCGGCGTGAGCGCTGTCATCGAAGCGCAACGACGGGTCGACGTAGAGATCTTCGATCCTGGCGCGGGCCCGCCGGGGGATGGCGATGCCCTGGAAGGCGTCAAGGATGTAATTGAAACACGCCGGTAACTTGGGGTGATTCTGCAAGTGTGACCGCCACACGGCTGCCGCCAGCGCACCCTGATCACGGGTAAACCAGTAGCGGTCCGCGAGGGTGCGCAAGGCGAAGGCATGCCACTGCTCCATGAAAGCAGCGGAGTCCCCGCCGAAGAGGAAGACGCCGCCGTTCCAATGCTGCCAAGAGGAGGCTGCGATCCTCACGCCAAGCGACTGCCGGATCGCGCGGCGCAGGTGATCGCAGCGCCGTCCACAGCCACAGCGCACGGCGTAGCGGCTGAATGAGGCCAGGTCGCCATGATCGGCGCCGAAAGTGACCGGACCGCGCGCGCAACGGAAGACTTCATCGACCGCCTTGCTGACCGCGATGACGTCGGTGTCCAGGTAACAGAAGAGGCCGCTGCGGACGTCGAGGAGGCGGTGCAGGGTCGTCTTCAGGATGATACTGGCCTGGTGGTCGTCATGCGCTTGATCCAGGACCGGCTCGATCACCTGATCGTGCGCGACGGGGAACGACCCCCGTGCGCGAACGACGATGACGTCGGCGCGGGTGAAGCGTTTGAGGAATCTCAGCGCAGTGTTGAGACGCGGGATGTGGGCATCCCCGCAAGCGGCGAAAACGAAGGTGCGGCTGCTCATGAGAGCGCTCCCTCAGTGTACCGCGCGTGGGAGATTCGGCACCGCAACGCGGAGCCTGATCTCGCCGACCTTGAGGTCTCAGCGACCGGCTAAATAGAGCCTAGCCGTCGGGAGGAGAAAACTCAATAAAATGTCTGTATTGCAAAAAGCGAATCGTCAATGCTGCGACCGGACCCGAGGCAAAGACCGCTGCGCAGAGCAGACCTATATCAGCGACCGAGGTCTCTAGGCCGATGTCGAGCGTCCCTTCGATCGCCCGAACCACGAGGCGTAGCGCCGGTCGGCAATATCGGCCGCGTTTCAGCATAGCTGCGGCTACAGAGTGGGCCGCCGGTCAAGGAAGAGGCGCACGGACGGGCGAGCACCGGATGCGGGACGACTGTCTCCACGATCCGGGAATCCCGGAGGGCACGCGACCAACATCGCGGCAACCGGCCCCAGGTCCGGCGCGCCTGCCGGCCGCTGCGATCCCCTGTCACTCCTCCTGCTATCGTGCCGCCAGACGGCCTCCCAGGCTGGCCAGACCTGGCGCTTGTCCGAGGACAGGAAGCCGCGAAGCGGGCGCTCGAGGTCGCCGCGGCCGGCGGGCACTCCCTCCTCGCGGGGCCGATGGCCGCGGGCAAGACGATGCTCGCGCGCTGCCTGCCGGGGCTCCTGCCGCCCCTCACCGCCGACGAGGTGTCCGAGGTCGCCGACCCATCGCGTGAGTAGTAATCACGGTGTCGCTGCTGCGATTTCGATCGCCGGCTTCCCACAACCGTCTGACAAATAAGAGGTTATGGAGGCAGCATCTTTGATCCCGACTTCGCTGCCGGCTGGCGAGCAAACATAGAGCAAACAGTTGGAGGCCAACAGTCCGCGTCCTCAGTCCTCCAGGCCGCAGCCGTCACCTGAGCCAGACCCTCGGCGGGTTGACCTGCACGGCGAGCCCGAGAGCGGTGACGAGGTCGTCATGCGTGCCGACCCGGAAGGCGCCGTAGCGGTCGTTGGCGTCCTCGCTCACTCGGATCTCGTAGTCGAGCAGCTCCTGGGCGAGGGCTTCGGCCTCAGGGATTTTGGGGAGATGCAGCCTTCCGGCCTGGAGCAGCGCCTGCAGGCGGGAGACCAGCCAGGCTTTCCCCAGGCTCACGGAGCCGTCGTTCTCCTTGCTTCGCCGGTCGCCGTGGGTAAAGTAGACCGCGTGGACCCAAGCCCCACGCACCCCCTCCCGCAGGAGGTCTACGACTGGCTGGCCGACGCCGGTTGCGTCGACGAAAACCGTCGGGGTCGTCTCGGGAGCCCTTTCACGCACCGCGCCGATGAGTCGGACTAGCTGTTTGGCGACCTCCGGGTAGGGCGTTCGCAGCGGTAGCCTCTGCAGGTATCGGACGGCAAAGTGCACTCCGGTTTTCCCGACCAGCTCGAGGTCGTCGTCGGCCTGGGCCACGCAGATGGCGGTCGGGTCTCGCTTCTGGCCGATGTCGATCCCGATCACAATGCCCATGCTTCGACCTCCTCCGCGAAGGCACGTTCAACGTCCTCGCGACAGAAGGGCTGGGTCTCGGCATCCATGAACTGGCACTCGTACTCCTGCGCGAACCACCACTGGCCCATGGCGCGCTGTTCTTCGGCCAGGAACTCCGGGGGGATGCGCGGGCAATCTCGGGCGGGGACCTCGTAACGCTCCCAGCCCTCGTTGGAGCGCCAGGCTTCGTACCACCAACCGCGAGTGCCAAAGGGGGTGGACAAGGCGAGGAGGCGTCCTCCGGAAACCGCGAGCATGGGCCTCACCGAGAGATAGAGATCTTCGGCGACTCGTGCGGCCTCATCGATCGCCAAGAGTCGGACTCCTGAGAAGCCGCGGACCGTCTGCTGGGTGCCGGGCAGGGAGACGATGCGCGAGCCGTTGTCGAGCTCGAGCCGGAGGGCGGACTCCACCTCGGCCGAGACCCCGAAGTCGAGGGCGCGGTAGATCCCCAGCGCCTTCTTGAACAGCTCCTGGGACTGGCGCAGCGACGGCGACAACAGCAGCACCAGAGAGTTGGGCTCGTAGACGGCGGTATGAACCGCGAGCGCGGCGGTCACCGTGCTCTTGCCCGCCTGGCGCGAGCAGTTCAAGAGGATGCGCGGGGCCTGGCTGCGTAGGACTGCCGACTGCCAGGCGTCCGGGGCGAATCCGACCTCGCGGGCGAACTCCGCGGGATCGAGCGCGAGAACGAGGTCATGCGCTAGCATCGCGCAGTGCCTGGACGACGACGGCCCTCGCCTCGGGGAAGGGCCGCAGCGCTTCGGCGACGACGACGCGCAGCCGCTGCCACTCGGGCAGGACGAGGACGTTGACCTGCGGGGCGTCCTGGAGCTCACCCAGGAGGCGCGCCTGGAGCTCGATCTGGCGGTGGATGCGGTCGACCGACCGAAGGAGGGTGACATCGTCCCCGGCGACCCGGGCTTTCTTGAGCACCTCGAGGCAGGCGACGTTGATCGCCTTCAGTTGCTGGATGACATCGAGCGCCTGGCCGATCTCGTCACGGACAGATTGCGTCACCCGGGCGACCTCGGCCGACTCCTTGGCCTTCACGAGCTTTGCCGGCAAGTGCAGCAGCTTGTGGCGGCCGACGGCCGACCGGGACGGACCATATCGTCCCGCGATGTCCCGGACCGATTGCGAGCCAATGAGTGCGCGCTCGATTGCTTCTCGCTCGGGGTGGTCGCAGACGCTGCACCGCATAGTCATCGCGTGGAAAGGGGTTGGAGCGGACGGGTCGGAATCGAACCGCCCTGTCCCGGCTGGTCACCGGTCGCGACGCCAGTCGCCTCGTCCGCGTTCTTGGGGTAGGGGAGAGCGACCGCCTGGAGACGCTGGCGCAGCTCCCGGTCGAAGGGCATCACGTACTTGTGCTTCGGGGCCTGCTCGACCCTCTCGGCGCGCGAATCGACGTTTTGACGAAGCCAGGGGATCGATTGCCCGCCCGGACCGTAGCGGTCGTAGACGCTGCGGGGGTGGACCACCTCGCCCAAGACCTTGATGTAGCTCTGCTGCGAGGGGCCGAGGTAGAGCCATCCGGTCGCCTGGTAAATCGTCCCCCGGTGACCGCGACCGCTGTCGGCGAAGGAGACGACGAGCTGGAGGCCGGGCGACTGGCGGCGAAGGAGCTTCAAGCTGATGGCTACGCACTTCGAGGTCGGGTGCTGGCGTCCCGGCGCGAGGGCGACGCGCACGAGCTCGCAGACCTGGGTCGCGTCGAGGCCGAAGGGGCTCGCGATGTGGCGGTTCGCCCCGACGCCGTAGAGGACCGCCCCGCAGAAGCGGGCGCCCTCCCAGACGCCGATCCGCACGAGCTTGGAGTTGGGCATCCGGCGGGAGTAGTGCCAGCGCAGGACGGCGTATTTCGCCGCCTCGTGGCTGCACCAGTCGAGCTTGAGCTCAACGCGTGAACTCATGACCGCACTCAGGACAGGTGATCTTCTTTTTCTCGTCGAGCCGGGACTGCTGGGCATCCGTCACGGGCTGGAATTCCGGCCCGTCCAGAAGTGCCGAGAGGTCTTCGGAGTTGAGGCTCGCGAGAATCTCTCCGGCGTCCGGCGCCTCCGAAAGGACCCTCTTGAGCCCCTCCTCGTCCCAGATCGCGAGCAGGTCCGACAAGTCGAGGTTGCCGCCCAGGAGGGTGAGGTTGTTGTGGTCGATTGCGAAGGCGACGGCGGCTGCCTTGCTCTCGGCGTCGACGCCGAAGATCACCGGGACCGCCCAGTCGCCGCTGTCAAGCCGAAGGATGCCTCGTGGAGGCTCCTTACCCTGCTGGCGCATCCGCTCGAGCGCCTCGCTGCGGCCGTTCCCGTAGACCAAGGCCCCGAGGGTGGTGTCGTACTTCGGTGGGTCGCCAAACCCGTGCCGCTCGATCGAGCGCACGAGCGCATCTAGGTCGTGCTTTTTGGGGTTCTCGTCCCAGCGCTGCGCCTGGGCGAGAGGGACGTAGCGGAGCTCAAGCCTTTCCTCAGGCATCGGGTCGACCTCTCAGCTCGGCTGGATCGCTCCGCCGAAAACCCTCTTGACCTGATGTACCCACCGCAGGTCGGTGGCGCTCATTCCGAGAAGCTCTCGGAGTTCCGAAGCGCGGTAGACCACCTCACGCTCGCCAGGATCGAGGATCGCGTTGTCCGAGGCGAAGACCAACTTTTCCATGAGGCACTTGCTCCAGACCCGCACCACGAGTCCGCCCTGGGCGAAGTCCGTAAGCGACATCTGCAACATCCCTCTTCCGAGCAGGGGCCACTCGATGGGCCGGAGCCCTTCCGGAAGAGCGTGACCTACGGTCGGACCGGCGCCGTTCAGGATCGCGAGGAGCTGGGCCTTGTGCTGGCGGAGTTCGTCTTGGAGCTCCGGAGGGACGCGATCGACCGGCCGGAACCGCAGGCGGTCACCCTCGACGCGGAGGACCACCCCCCGAGCGCTGAACTCACTCAGCAGCTCTTCGGCGGTCACCTTCAAACCTCTCCCCATCCATCGCTGGCGCCCCCGCTTCCATCCGGAACATCCGGAACAATCTCGATTTTCATTGGCTTTCCAGGCTCTCCCCAAGCCGGAACACCCTCGGGCATGTTCCGGGTCGAAGCCGTGGCTAAGTCATTGTCTCCATTGACTTGTTCCGGGTGTTCCGGATCGGAAGGCAGGTACCTGGCGAAGGGGTCCCGAAACGACTCCAACAAGTAGCCTTGGCGGACCTGATCATCGACGCGAATCTTCCGCACCTTCACCCCGAAGTCCTTGAGGAGCCGAGAAAGGCCGATCGCGGAGAGGGGCTTGCCCTGTCTGTATTCGCCCCACGGCCGGTCGTGCCTGGCGAGGAGATCTTCGAGGAGGGTCTCGGTGAACAGACGGTCGGCGTCGTAGCGCTGGAAGGCCTCTCGGAGATCCGCCAAGAGCTGCACTCGGACGGAGGAGTCGTCCGCTGCGTCGCCTCGACTCAGGAGGATCGCGGCTTGACGTGCTCGCTCAATCCAGCCGCCTCCCGCGGCGTCGGCGATGGCCAGCAGCGGCCGCCAGTTGTCGCCGGCGCGGTCGTGGAGGTCGGCAGGGATGTCCGGATCGGATTGCCGGAGCTCATCCCGGTGGTCGGCGGACCACCGGGCAGCCCGCCGCGGGAGGTCTGCCAACTCGCCCAGGCGATCGAGCCGGAGCCGTGCTACGCGGTCTCCCGGTAACTTCCGCCGCATCGGAATCACGATTGCGCGGTCTATGAGGGTCGAGGGGAGGTGACCGATCAGAGCGATGACCTTCGGTGCCCAGGTCGAGAAGCGGCGCACCTCATAGCTGTCGCCAACCGTCCGCACGACGAAGGCGCCGGACCGCATGTGGCCACTGTTCAAGATGCCACGGAGATCCTCACGGTCCGCCAAGAAGGAGTCAGCCTCGTCGATCAGAAGCGTCGGCGTGTACTTCTCGACGGCTCGGAACACGGCCGCCGGCGTGATGTTTGAAGCCGGCAACGGCCTCGGGACCACCTCCGCCAGGATGGACAAGGCGGTCGTTTTCCCGCAGCGCTTTTCCGGAGAGGTAAAGATGAGCAGGGGTGAGATGTCGCTTGCCTCATGGGCATGGGCGTGGAGCGTCCAGAGGGCGAGTGCCCAGGCCGCGCCGGCCGGCAGGGCCACGAAATGAGAGAAAGCCTCCGCGAGCTCTTCGAGCACCTCGGTTCCGGCGACCGGCTCCTCCCAGGGGACGGGGCTGCTCAGATCCAGGGAGGCTCCCTGTCGGCCTTCGGCATCGCCGCTACGTGGCCTGTTGAAGGCGGCGTCCACGAGGCGGGCAGGGCCGACCACCTTCCCGGTGAGGGCCTGCACGGCACCCTCACGAGCGACGGCGACCTCCAGCTGATCCTGCCCACCCACCGCCAAAGCCAGCTCCTTGAGGAGGTTCTTGATGACGTCAAGGTCCGGAGGGTCCTCGACCGCCTTGAGCTCGGCGAGGCTCTCTCGGGTTCCCCGGGGCTCACGGGTGGTCTCATCGGGAGCGGGCCTGCCGTCATCCGTCTTCAAGCCCCCACCGACCTCCAGGTGGCCCGACGATTCGAGCGCAGCGCGGATGGTCCGACCTCCGTAGGTCGTCTCCCCTCGTTTTTGGTCCCATTTGGGGCGCATCAGGGCAGACCGGCGGAAGAGCCGATCGATCCGCTCGACATCCCGCTGGCACCAGAAGGCCAGGAGACAGCAGAGAGCGAGGTCGGCTGCCGAGTCGTCGTCGCCGTAGCTGGAGAGGTCGCCCCGTTCAAAGAGCCCGACGAACTTCTCGCCGTTCCTCGCCTGCCGCGCGCGCGCGAGAAGCTCCGCGTCTTCGAGAGATCGCGCCTCGCTCAAAGAAGCCGCTTCAGGGATCGTCTCCCTTGGACGCCCCCCGAAGAGTTCGGCGTGGAGCGCCGTCAGCTCCCCCTGGCGGGCTTCAACGGTCAAAGGCGTTCCGGCGACGTGCTGCCCCGTGACGGTGAAGTACCGGGCGCTGTCGTACATCTCGATCCGGCCCTTGCGGTTGCCCCCGACGGGGAGTTCGGCCTGAAGGAAGAGCTTCAAGCCACGGCCGCTTGGGGAGATTTCCGTGTAGGTGCTCAACCGGTCGACGACCTGTTGAGCCCAAGGCTCGATCTGTCCCTGCTCGTCGAGGCAGTGATCGAGGTCGACGCCAGCAAAAGGATCGGTGCCGGAGAAAACGAACCCGATGCCATCGAACCCGCCGTGTTGATGGAGGGCGGCCTTCGCCTCAGCGGCGCTCCTCCAGGTCGCGGGATCAGTTGTCGAAGCCAGCTTCCCGGTCAGGGCATCGAAGGGAACCTTGGTATCGTGACCATCACGCCGAACGTAACGCCACACGACCCACTGCGATTGCTCGATAAGCTCCCTCGGTACATTGTCCCAGTTCATTGACTACACGGCTCCCACCTGTTCAGAGTGTAGGAACCTCGACTTGGCCTGTCAACGCAAGTCACTGACAAATAGTAGGTTACGGTAGATCAGCGCATCTCATCGTAGTTTGTCGTGGTCGGCCCCGGGGTCGCTCGTGGACCGGCGGCGGCAGTCGGCGAGGAACTTCTCGAGATCGCTCAGTAGGTACCGTACCGAGCGACCGATCTTGCAATAGGGCAGAGAGCTTCCCCTGCACCTCCACGCTTCGAGTGACCTTGGGCTATGGCCGAGGAACCTCGCGGCCTGCTGAGTCGTAAGCAAAGGATCGGGCTTGTGAGCTGCGTTGTCCATCTTTCTCCTCAGTCGTCCTGCGAACATCATCGCTGATCTGAGGAGGTGATAGAAGTCTTTAGCGGCAGTTTACTGGGTGCAAAAAACCCTAGTCAGAAGACCCCATTTTTTCTCCTGCTCTGCGGTATTTGAGTACCCTCAGAGCGAGCTTGAAGGGGTCCTCGATGTGCTTCTTGATGGAGTCCAGGAGGAGGGAGATGGTTGTCACGAACACACTCTTCCGGCTCTTGATGATCTCAAGTCCATGAGCCTCGAACAACTCAGCCGTGTACCAAATCATCGACCATGCAGCTTTATCAGGCGGCCTCCCAGGAAGAACCTGGGCCTGGGCCAGGTGTTGAGCGCTTGACAAGACGCGCGCAAGATTTGTGAGAGAGAGGTCGCTCCAGTTGCTTCCGCCAGCCGCCTGAAACAAAATTAAATCAGATTCGTCCGGAAGCTCATTCATTAGAACGAGCAGGCCCTCGGCCATCTCTTCCGCGCGTTTCAGAGCCTTAACGACCTCGGCAGGCGTCGCCTCCTCCTGATGGTACTCAGCGAACATCTTATGCTGGGCAGCCACACCCTCCAGTTCGGGGATCAGCTCTTTGCCGACCAGCTCACTAAGTCCAATCCGTTGCTGGTCAGAGAAGCTAAACAACTTCTCGACCAGTGAACCGCTTCTCCTTGTCATAGATCCTCCCGGGAGGTTGGGTGCTCGTCTTTCTGGAGCCGATCCCATACGAGTCTGGAAGATCAGTCAAGGAACGCGCGGATATGCGCTAGGTTCCGTGATATCCGTCCTGGTCCGCGCCTAAGATCACCAGACGGCAAGCCGTCTGGCCCTGGCCTACGTGCTCCAGGTCTTAAATCTCGACGAATTCGAGCTTCGCGTCGTCGGCGCCTGACGAATTTCTCGGATCCGGGAGTGGGGGGAGACGAGCCGGCGTGAGGGGAGCGAGAGTCTGAGGTCATGCCGGAACCCAGCTCTGCTGATCCCTTCCGCTTGCTACCCGCCGCTCGGAAAGGAGAAGACCTCGGCCATCGGCCTGCCCTCCAGCGCGGCCTGGATGGTCGAGCCGATCCTCTCGGCCGCCTCGTGCATTGGGTCTGAAGCCAGGTGGGCATACCGCTGAGTCGTGACGGCTTGTGTGTGGCCAAGCAGCTTGCCGATGATCGGGAGCGACAGGCCCATGCCGGCACCGATGCTCGCGTAGGTGTGCCTGAGATCGTGCAAACGGACTTCGGCGAGTCCGGCACGCCGCCCAATCCGGAACCACATCCGCGTGAGCCCTACGAAGTGGCTTCCCTGCTTGTTCCCCTCGATCACGAAGGGATTTGTCGTCGGCCCTCTCGATCCCGGCAAGGATCTGGAGGGCTGCGGAGTTCAAGTAGACGATCAGATCCGGCACTGCTGTATAATTGCTGCCTAAATTTCTCAGCATTGGAGGCGGCGGTCTCGCTTCATGGCGAGAACCCCCCTTCCGTCAGGAGGCTGCCATGTTTCGCGACGCCAAGGCCGACTCCACTCCGGCCGGCCTTCCCGCTGACGCCCCGCCATGCGACTGCGGGAAGGATCCCATCGCCGCCCTCAAGACCATGTTCGTGGACATGGTCCAGGGAAAGCGCATCGCTGCCGGCCAGGATCCCGCCCAGCGTCCCGTGTTCCTGCGGCTCCACGGCGCCGCCCGGGGGGAATTCGTCGTCCGTCCGGACGTCCCACCTGAGCTGCGGGTGGGCATCTTCGCCCGAAACCGTTTCCCGGCCTGGGTCCGCTTCTCGAGCGACCTCCCGGCCGGGTCGGACTTCAAGAGCACCGTCGGGATCGGGATCAAGCTCTTCGACGTCCCCGGCAGAAAAGACCTGGAGCCGGATGCCGATGCCCCCACCCAAGACTTCATCCTTCAAAACTTCGACATCTTCTTCGTCGACACGGCCGGGGACATGTGTGAATTCACCTACGCCGGTGTGGTCCTGAAGGACTACGATTCCTACCTGAAGGCGCACCCGGCGACAGCGCAGATCCTCCAGGACATGGAGAAGGTGGTGCCAAGCGTCCTCGCGACTGACTACTGGGCCATCCTCCCCTTCGCCTTCGGCCGCGAACGCTACGTCAAGTACAAGCTGGAGCCTGAGGCCGTCCCCGGCGGGCCCCTCACCCCGCCGGACCAGGGCGACCCCTACTACCTGCACGCCGACCTAAGGCGGCGCCTGTCGGCGGGGGAGTCCCGCTTCCGCTTCCTGATCCAATTGCGGACCGACCCGGCGACGATGCCGCTCGACGCGGCGACGGTTCGCTGGAGCGAGGCGGCGAGCCCCTTCGTCCATGTGGCGACCCTCGCCCTGCCGGCGCAGGACGTCGACTCTCGGGGGCAGGCCGCATACGGCGAGAACCTGGCCTACAACATCTGGCGCACCCTCCCCGAGCACGCCCCGGAGGGGACCATCGCAGAGGCTCGCAAGGTGGTCTACAGCGCCTCGGCCGAGCTGCGGCGCAACGTCAACGGCGTGCCGCTGGGGGAGCCGGCAGTGCCGCGTCCCCAAGACATCCCCTTTCCGCCCGGTAAGGACAGCCGGATCGTCCGCGCGGCTATCCACCCGGCGATCGGCGTGGCGCGCCTGGGAAACAGCCCGGACTCCTTCTTCTTGGGCCCCGAGGTGGTGGAGCCGCCGCTCAGCGAAGCCGGTTCTTCGCGTGACGGCAGCGGCGCCCTGAAACGCCAGGCCGCGTGCTTCCGCCTCTACGGTTTCAACGCCCAGGGGCAAGTGGTGGCGGAGCTCACCCCCGACAATGCCGACATTCGCTGGACGGTCCACGTGGCCAACAAGAAGGCGGCCTGGTACCAGTTCGGGCTCGCAATGGACGTCCCTGAGGCGACCAAGGTGGCGTCGAACCGACGCAACGCGAAGGTCCAGGGGGACGCCCGCCGCGGCCTCGCCCTCGACCCCGGGCCGCGGAGTATCGCCGGCAAGGACACGTTGGGGAGCCAGTACAGCTTCGTCGCCCCGGGCTTCGGCAGCTCCCACACGCCCATCTACCTTGGCGAGCTGCGCACAGACGCCGCGGGCCGGCTTCTCTTCCTCGGTGGCCACGGGGTGTCGGCCTCCCCGGACGGGAGCCCAATCTGGGACGGGACCGACGCCGGCTTCCCCAATGCCGACGGCTGGTATGACGACACCTCGGACGGGCCGGTGACGGCGAAAGTGAACGTCAACGGCCGCCCTATCCCCGTGGAGCCGGCATGGATCTTGACTGCCCCGCCTAACTACGCCCGAGACGTGGTTGACGTTCGCACCCTATACGACCTGCTCTACGACACCTACGTCCGCGCCGGCTGGCTGCCATTCCCGGAGAAGATCTCCTTCACCCGTCACGTCTTCCCCATCCTCGAGCGCCTGGTGAACCTGCAATGGGTGAACAAGGGTTTTGCGGCCCAGTACGGATGGGGTGGGCGGAACCGCTTCCTCGACCCAGGCTACCTCGCCGAGCTCGCCAATCCCTCCCAGACCTACGCGGAGAAGAGGCGGCAGGTGCTCAACTCCTTCCGCAATCCGAACGGAAAGGACAACACCCCCCTCCCCTGGCCCTGGATCTACGGCGACGCCATGGCCGTCCCCGCCGCCGACACGCCGCGCCAGAACGTCTCCCTTTCGCCCACCCAGTACCGCTTCCTGCAGCTCTGGGGAGACGGTCTCTTCGAAGCGGACTGGGATCCGTCGGCCAAGGTGCCGCACACGCTCGCCGAGGTGCCCTTGGCGGAGCGGCCGGCCATGCTGGACCAGGCGGCCCTCCACTTCTGCTTGGCCGACGCCTTCCACCCCGGCTGCGAGGTCACCTGGCCCATGCGGCACGCCACCCTCTACTCGGCCCCGTTTCGCATCCGCCATCGGTCGGCGGGTGAGCCCGAGCCTGACTACGGCAAGCAACTCACCCAGGAGATCGCACTTCGTCCTGGCGGCCCTCTTTATGCCCAAGGGCCGGGAGACATCACGCGTTGGATGGCTATTCCCTGGCAGATGGACACGGCCTTCTGCCGCTCTGGCTACGAGCCCGACTACGACCCCTACTTGCCCACCTTTTGGCCCGCCCGCGTGCCGAACCAGGTCCTGGCCGTCGAGGAGTACCGCAAGGTGATCGACCCGGCTCTGCCGCGAGCCGAGCGGCTGGCCGCCTTCTCGACGCGGCGGTCGTGGACCCGGCTGCTCAAAGGCTCGACGATCCAGCAGATGACCCAGATGGTGAGCGACTTCGGCAAGATGGGCGTCGTGGAGGCCCGCCCGGGAGTGCCGGACGATCTCGATTTTCCACCTCTTCTCTTCGTCGAGACACCGGTCCAGGAGCCCGCTGCGGCGGTGCCCCAGATAGAGCCGGCGATGGCTGAGGTCGCGGCGATCTCTCCCCTTCCCGGCGCTCCCGCCGCGCTCGCGGCCGCTCCGGCGACGCCGGAGGAAGCGCGGCGAGCCCGCCTCGCAGAGGCCGGTTGGGAGTCCGAGGAAGTGGCGGCCGACTTCATCCGGGCGGTACGGGGCGTCGTCCAGCGGGAGCCCGAGCGGTAGCCGCGCCGCCGGAATTCGCGGTCGTCATCGCCGGTGGGGGTCCGGCCGGTGCGGCGGCAGCTTTGGTCCTCGGGCGCGCTGGCCGCCGCGTCCTCCTCCTCGACCCGTCAACCCCCGGTGCGTTCCGGGTGGGCGAGGCTCTCCCCCCGTCCGCCCGTCCGCTGCTGCGAGACCTGGGTCTCCTCGATCGCTTCCTCGACGAGGGGCATCTCCCTTGCTACGGCAACCTCTCGGCCTGGGGAGCGCCATGGCTGCACCCGACGGACTTCCTCTTCGACCGCAACGGCCATGGCTGGCACCTCGACCGTGCCCGCTTCGACGCCCAGGTGCGCGACGCGGCCAGGGCCGCCGGTGCAAAGGTTCGAACGGGGGCCCGGCTGACGAGCGCCGAGCGGTTGGGTAAGCGGTGGCGGATCGAGTGGAGCGGGGAGGGGAGGGCGTGTGAGGTTAGATCCAGCTGGGTGGTGGACGCCACCGGGCGGCGGTGCGCCGTGGCCCGGCGGCACGGCGCGACCCGTCTTCACGACGACGGCTTGGTCGCCTTTTTCGCTCGCTTCCATCCTGCCGTCCCCGGCGCGGACCGCGACGCGCGAACGCTGATTGAAGCAGTCCCCGATGGGTGGTGGTACACGGCTCTCGTGCCTTCAGGCGAGCGCGTCGTTGCCTTCCTCACCGATCCCGACCTCGTGGATCGCTCCGCCCTCCTCTCGTCCGCGGGTTTTGTGGCGGCTCTTGCAGGGACGAATCAGGTCGGCGCCGCCCTCACCACCCACGGTTATGCCATCGCCGGCCGCCCGCGCGGCACCGACGCCGGGAGCGCCCGTCTAGATCGCTTCGCCGGTCCGGGTTGGCTGGCGGCCGGCGACGCCGCGCTCTCGTTCGATCCCCTCTCGTCGCAGGGCATCCTGAACGCTCTTTACACAGGGATGAAGGCGGGCCAGGCCCTGGACGCCCACCTCTCCGGGGACATGTCGGCCCTCGCGGGCTATGCCTCTCGCCTTGAGGAGATCCATCAGGCCTACCAGCGGAACCGCACGACCTACTACGGATACGAGACCCGCTGGCCCGGCGATCCGTTCTGGCGCCGCCGCAGGGGCGGTTCCGTACCCCCTGAGCTTTCCCTACGAAATCAGTCAAGCGTTGCAGGTGATGTGGCACCACACCTCAGGGGCGAAAAATAAAGGTCTACTGTTTCAAGGTAGTGAGTCGGACTACTTCGGCCTTCGGCCTGCCCGCCAGCGCAGCACCGAGAGTCGCGCCGATCCTCTCAGCCGCCTCGCGCATTGGATCGGCGGCAAGGTGCGCATATCGCTGGGTCGTCACAGGCTGCGTGTGACCGAGCAGCTTGCCGATGATCGGGAGCGACAGACCCATGCCGGCGCCGATGCTGGCATAGGTGTGCCTGAGATCGTGCAACCGAACCTCGGCTAGCCCCGCACGCCGCCGAATCCGGAACCACGTCCGCGTGAGCCCAACGAGGTGGCTTCCCGGCTTGTTCCCCTCGATCACGAATGGATTGTCGTCGGCTCTCTCGATCCCGGCGAGGATCTGGAGGGCTGCGGAGTTCAGGTACACCGTCTTTCGGCCGGTCTTGCTGTCCGCCAACTTGAGGCACCTCTGCTCGAAGTCCACCTCCGACCATCGAAGAGTGAGGATCTCGCCGACACGGCAGCCCGTGAGGATCAGCAGCCGGATAGCCGCGATTGCCGGGGCGGTTTCGAGCTGGGCGTTCGCGGCTTCCGCGAGCGCGTCATCGAGCTGGCCAAGCTCGGTCGGCGACAG
>DATNKQ010000153.1:0-7283 GCA_035603315.1 Thermoanaerobaculia bacterium | reverse complement strand
GGATCGACGACGATCATCCCCAGCCCGGCGACCATGTCGCCGGCCAAGAGCGAGCCGCCGGCCTCCTCGAAGAAGCAGAGGTGGCCGCGGGCGTGGCCTGGAGTATGGACGACGCGCACGGTCATCGCCGGATGGGGAGGGGCGGCGGCCAGGGTCACCCGCTCGCCGTCGGACAGCTCGCCGTCGACCGGAATGCCGCGCGCGGCAAGGCGCTCGGCGGTCAGGCGATGGGCGCGGACGGGGATGCCCAGGGTGGCGCGGAGGCGTGCCACGCCGCCCACGTGATCGGGATGGTGATGGGTGAGCCAGATCGCCGTCACCCTTCTCCCCAACTGGTCGCTAGCGGCGGCGAGCGCCCGCTCCAGGCGCTCGATCTCGGCCTCGGAGGATGCCCCGGGGTCGACGAGCACCGCCTCGCCGAAGCCGAGGAGATAGGCGTTGGTGGTGGTGGCGGGCGGCAGGGTCTGCACGGCCAAAGGGAAGAGCAGCACGCCGGGGCGCAGCTCGATGCGGCGGAAAGGGCCGAGGTTGGTCTCGACGGGGTCGAGGAGGCGGGGGAGGCCGGCGCGTGGGCCGTCCTCGGCCAGCACCCGGAGGAAGTGGAGGATGGGTGGCGCGGCGAGCACCTCGCCCCGGCGCCAGCGCTCGTAGGCGTCCCGCGGATCGATCCACTCCCCGGACTCGAGCTCCCCTGGCGCCACCCGCGGCTGGACAACGGCCTCCGGCGGCCATTCGAGGAGGAAAAAGCGGTTGTCGAAGCGGAGCGGCGAGAACGGCGGCGTCATCCAGCGCCCGGCGTAGACGAGCGGCGAGGCGTCGACGACAACGCCCAGGCCGGCAAGGGCCGCGGCGAAGGTCTGCTCGCGGGCCAGCACCGCTCGCTGCGCCGCCGCCGTCTCTCCCGGCCAGCCGGCCTTTGCGGGCGGTCTCTCGCTCGCCGCGCCCTTCGCGCCTTCCGGGCGGGCGAGGAGGATCCCGGTCTCCTCGAAGAGCTCGCGGGCGGCGCAGGCGGCGAGCCCCGGCAGGTCGTCCGGTCCCACCGTCTCGACGGCCCCGCGCAGCGCTTCCGGAAGGCCCGCCGCCGCCGGTCCCAGCCCCAGCCCCCGGGGTCCGGCGGCGACCGGCACCGCCGCGTCGCCGCTCGCCAGGCCGCCGCCGGGGAAGGCGTGCCAACCTCCCATGAAGGACAGCTCTTCGGACCGCTTCACCCAGTAGACCTCGACCCCGCTGCCCGCCGCCTGGGAGCGCCAGGGGACGACGGACGCCGAGGCGCGGGGAGGCGGCAGCGCGGGAAGGCCTTGGGCGCCGCGCTGGAGGCCGGCGAGGGCCCTTTCGTAGAGGCTTTCGCCGTCGTCGGAAGCCATGAGCGGGCTTATATCAGCCGTCGCGGCGCCGGCCAAGCCGACGGATCAGACGCCGGGCGGCTCGACCGTCAGGCTCTCGCCGCCGGCGTCCTTCCGCACCCCCGGCGCGTAGGGGCCGATCTCCCGGCGCCGCCACCAGGAGCCCGTCGCGGCCTTCTGCCGCCGGTCGGTGAACCAGTACTGCCAGAGGACCGTGCGGACGGCCAGCGGCCGGACGCCGTGGAAGGGATCGGCCTTGAAGAGCCTTAGGACGGGGGGCTCGGCTTCCAGCAGGCGGGCCTCTGCCGCGACCACCCAGGGCGCGCCGCGCCAGGAGGTGAGGGAGGCGAACCAGAGGTTCCATTCGAACCGCGGCTGGTAGGGAGCGTAGATCTCTGGCGCGGCCTTCTCGTCCTGCGGCTTGTAGCGGAAGGGGTAGGCGATCCAGGTCCTGCCGTCCACCGTGCCCTGGAACTCGATCTCGTAGCGCCCGCGGGTCATCACCGCGAAGAGGCCGAAGCTGTTGGCGATGCGGAACGGCTCGAGGGCGATGGCGGGGGCCAAGAGCGGTCCGGGGAGGGAGCGGCCGGCGAAGGTGACGACGGTGGTGTAGGCGACCCAGAGAAGGGCGACGGCGGCGCCCACCAGCCGCCAGCGCGGTACCTTCGCCGCCGGCGCGGCGGCGCGGAGCCGGCAGCCCACGCGGGCCAGCGAGCGGTCGTCCAGGAGGAAGATCCCGAGGATCAGCACCAGGTAGTTGAGGAAGGCGTAGTTGGCGGTGAGGATGATGCCGATCTGGAGGAGGGTGGCGACGGCGAAGGCGACGAGCCGGAAGCGCCGCGGCAGGAAGAGGAACCAGACGAGGCCCAGCTCGACGGCCAGGGTGACGACCACGGTGGCGGCGTGGAAGCCGTGCGGGAGCCGCTGCGCGTACCAGCCGATCCAGGTCGGCAGCGGGCCGTTCTCGTAATAGTGGTCCATGGCGGTGAGGTGGCGCCACTGCGGCTCGCCGCTCGCCAGCTTGACCACCCCCGACTCGAAATAGATGCGGAACCATTCCCAGCGCAGCAGCCACAGGCTGGCCCGCGAGGGAGGATGACTGCCCCCGAGGCCCGGCCGCAGGCCGGGCGGCGCCAGGAAGAGGGAGAGGAAGCCGGCTTCGAGCAGCATGCCATCGGACTGGTAGGAGGAGAAGTCCTGCGCCGCGGCGATGAACGAGAGGAAGAGGACGGTGGAGGCGAGGAGCGCCGCCCGCGGCCAGAGGTTCAGCACCAGGGCGGCCGAGGCCACGAAGCCGGCGGCGACCAGGACGGTGAGCGCGCGGTCGCCCGCCGAGATCCACAGGAGGGTCGGCGCGTACCAGAGACGGGCGAGAGACGGATAGGCCGCGGCCACCTCCTGGAGGTAGCTTGCCGCGGGCAGGATGCCGCGCGGACCGATCAGGCCGTGGATCTGGAAGGCGAGGGAGTAGAAGGCGGAGAAGAAGACGAGCCCGAGGGCGCGCAGGAAGAGCCAGCGCGGCCAGAGATCGCAGGGGCCGGGGCCGAAGAGCTCCTCGAAGATCGCCGGCCGCGCCGCCGTCGTCGTCGTATTGGTTTCCACTACACTGCGGAGGATAAAATGAGTACAGCCGAAACACCTTGGTCGGGGAGCGAGCCATGTCTGTCCGGCACAGCGCCAGATTTCTGCCATTGCTGGTCCTCTTCGCCTGTGCCCGGCCGCCCGTGCAGATGCCGCAAGCGGTGACTCCCGCTCCGCCGGCCGCCGCCGCCGCTCCGGCGTCCTCGGCGGCCCCCGGCGCCGGCGCCGGGCAGGAGCCGGCCGCGGTCGCTCGCGTCACCGATCTCGCCAGCGTCGCCGGCATCGTCCAGGATCCCGGCGGCGAGGCGGTCGAGGGCGCGCTGGTGGCGATCGTCCCCGAGCGCGGGGACCGGGCGGCGGCCGTCGTCCGCACCGGCGCCGGCGGGCGCTTCGAGGCTTCCGTCCCCGCCGGCCGCTACGCGCTGACGGCGACGGCTCCCCGCCTGACGGCAGCCTACCAGCCCGTCAGCGAGGTGAAGAGCGGCTCGCCGACTCAATTCCTCCTCCGGCTGGGGGGAGAAGGATTCGACCTCCGCGGCCGGCTGGAGGTCACCGGCACGCCGCCCGCGGGCGCCCGCGTCGTCGCCAGCCGCTTGAGCGACTTCCAGGGCGACGGCTTCTACGCCGAGGTGGACGGGGAAGGCCGCTTCGCCCTGCGCCTGCCGAAGGCCGACTACGTCCTCGACCTGGAGGCCGAGGGTTACATGACCCGACCGCTGCGGGTCAAAGGGGGCGCCGACACCAGCGTTACCCTGGCCGCGGTGGAGCCGCAGCCGGCCCCGGACGAGGTGGTGAGCTGGATGCGCAACCAAGCCCTTCCGCTCGTCACCACCGAGGCCGAGCAAGGGTTCGCCGATATGGAGCCGCTCAAGGAGCTGATCGGCAGCGCCCGCATCGTCGCCGTGGGCGAAGCCACCCACGGCACTCGCGAGTTCTTCCAGCTGAAGCACCGGCTGCTCGAGTTCCTGGTTTCCGAGATGGGCTTCACGGTCTTCGGCATCGAGGCCAACTGGCCGGAGTCGCTGGCGGTCGACGACTACGTCGTCAACGGCGTCGGTGACCCCGCGAGGGCCCTGGCCGGACTCTACTTCTGGACCTGGGACACCGAGGAAGTGCTCGACATGATCCGCTGGATGCGGCGCTACAACGCCGATCCGCGGCACGAAAAGAAGGTGCATTTCCAGGGCTTCGACATGCAGTTTCCGCGGGTGGCGGCCGGCGTCGTGGCAGCCTACCTGGCGCGCGTCGATCCGCCGTACGCCCACGAGGTGGAGGGCCTGCTGGCGCCGCTCGGCGACAAGGGGCGGGAGCCGGAAAAGGACCCCAAGAAGAAGGCTGCGTTCCAGGCCGGTCTGGCCGCTCTGCTGGCGCGCTGCGACGAGAAGAAGGCCGAGTACTCCGCCCTCTCCAGCGCCGCCGAGTGGACGCTCGTCCGCCAGCACGCCAACGTCCTGGTTCAGGCTCTCTCCGAGGAGACCGCGGTGGGGTCGGAACCGTTCGACCTCCGCGATCGCGCCATGGCCGCGAACGTCGGCTGGATCCTCGACCAGCAGCCGCCGGGCACGCGGATGATGCTGTGGGCGCACAACGGCCACGTCAACCTGGCGAACGACGGCGACTTCGGTCAGCCGATGGGCAAGCACCTGCGGCAGCGGTTCGGCGACGACTACCTAGCGCTCGGCTTCGTCTTCGATCAGGGCTCCTTCCAGGCCATCGACTGGACGGCGGCCGAACGGCAGGCCAAGGTGCTCGCCGAGTTCACCCTGGGCCCCTCCCCTCCCGCCGGAGTGGGAGCGGCCTTCGCCCGCACCGGCCTGCCGCTCTTCGTCCTCGACCTTCGCCGCCTGCCGCCCGGGCCGGTGGCGAGCTGGTTCTCCTCGCTTCACCCCATGCGGGAGACCGGCGCCGTCTTCACCAGCGAGGCCGGCATGACGCCGCCCACCACCTTGACCGACCGCTTCGACGCCGTCATCTTCGTCGGCAAAACCACCCGCGCGCGGCCGACGCCCACGGGGAGGCGAGACCCCAAGTAGGGCGCGAGCTGGGAAAAACTCGCGACAGCGCGTCCAACCACTCAGGGAAGGGAGGTCGACCATGCCCCAGCCCGCAGACGGAGCTCAACAGCGCGGCGTCGAGGACTCAAAGCACGAGATCGGCAAGCCGCTGGCTCGGCGGGTCGGCCTGCCGTCGGCCGCCCTCGGCGAGCCTCGGCGCGAGGTCTCCTTCGAGGGGGTTCGAGCGGAGCTGCCGGAGGGCCTCAGGGCCCCCGCCGCGGAGCTGCCGGCGGGCGTGGAGGCGGCCGAGCCGGAGGAGGAGCAGGGTGCCGTCACGGCCGTGCTCGTCGTCCATGGCATGGGCCAGCAGGTCCCCTTCCAGACCCTTGACCAGGTCGAAACGGGGCTGCGCCGGCTGGAGGCCGAAAAGACGGCCGTCCCGGTCGCGAAGCAGCCGCGGTCGAACGCCCGCGCCGTCCTCCTGGGCGACAAGGTCTTCGAGCGTCTGGAGATGAAGCTCACCGGCGCTCACGGCCCTGCCTGGGTCCACCTCTACGAGGCCTACTGGGCTCCGCTCACGGAGGGCAAGGTGACGCTGCGGGACGTCATGGGCTTTCTTCTGGACGGCGGCTGGAACGGCCTGGCCAAGAGCCGCGAGAGCTTTTGGCGCTGGATGTTCGGCCGGCGGGTCGATTTCGGGCGCCAGCGAACGGCGTTCAAGCTCTTCCTCGGCTTAGGCGTCATCGGCGTCCTCGTGCTCATCAACGCCCTGGTGACCGCGGTGGCGGCCGTTCTCGTCGCCAGCCGTTCCTCGGCAGGCTGGCTGAGCCCGGCTCTGCTCTCGGACCTGACGGTGGTGATCGTCGGCCTGGTCGCGCTCCTGTTGATTTTCGCCGGGTTGGCCTGGAAGACCCGTTGGATGGGCTTTTTCTATCTGGCGATCGCCTCCGTGCTGGCCTCCGGTCTGGCCCTGCTCGTGCTCCTGGCCTGGCACCGGCTGAGCGGAACGACTCCGTGGCCTCATCCGCCGCCAGGCCTCTGGTGGAAGGTCCTATTCGCCGTGTTCTGGCTGGGCCTCCTGCGGATCACGCTCTTCGTGCGGACTCTGCTCATCCAATACTTGGGAGACGTCGCCGCCTACGTCGCGCCGCAGAAGCTCGACCGTTTCAACGCCCTTCGCAGCGAGATCAAATCCACTGTCACCGGCACCGCCGAGGCCATCTACGGCGCCCTGTCGGCAGACGGCAGGCGTTTCGAGTACGAGAGCGTCGCCGTCGTCGCGCACTCGCTCGGCTCGGTCGTCGCCTACGACGCGCTCAACGCTCTCATCAACCTGGACCATCTCAAGGGCGACCGCCTGCGGGTCGTGCCGCGCACCCGGCTGCTGCTCACCTTCGGATCGCCGCTCGACAAGACGGCCTTCCTCTTCGCCAATCAGAGCAAGAAGACGACCGAGAGCCGCGAGGCCCTGGCGGCCGCGGTGCAGCCGCTGATCCAGACATACGAGCTGCGGGAATTCCGCTGGGTCAACGTCTTCTCGCGCAAAGACATCATCAGCGGGAATCTGCAGTTCTACGACGACGCCAAGAACCCGCTCTCGAAGGGGCGTCTCGTCGACAACCGGGAGGACCCGGATGCCGCGACGCCTCTCTACGCCCATGTCCAGTACTGGGAGAACGATTTGGTCTTCAGGGAGCTCCAGGCAGCCTTGAGCTGACGGGCAGAGCTCCGGAGACGGCGAAGGCCGGAGGAGCGGTATCCGCTCCTCCGGCTGGCATCAGCAAGGCTTCACGGGAAATCGCCTCAGGCGGGAGGAGCCTGGTTAGGGGGCCGCCGGTGGTCATTGTTGTTCGGGCGGGGATTTCCCTGTCTCGGGTTGGCCTGGCGCGGGCGGGCCTGGGCCTGTTGGCGCTGTTGCGGCTGGCTGCGCTGCTGTTGGACGCGGGCCTGCGGCTGCGGCGCCCGCGCCTGCCGCTGTTGCTGCTGGACGCGGGCCTGCTGCTGCGGGGCTCGCGCCTGACGCTGCTGGACCCGGGCCTGCGGCTGCATCCTCATCTGCCGGTTCTGGCGCTGGTTGCTGACCTGCGACTGGGCTGCCGGAGGTCGGCGCTGAACCTGGGCCTGAGGCCTATTCTGCCGCTGCTGCATCCGAGCCTGCTGCTGCTGATTGCGCTGGTTGCGCACCGGCTGCTGGACGCGGGCCGCTTGGCGCCGCGCCTGTAGCTGCTGATTTCGGCCTTGCTGCTGGATGCGGCTCTGCTGCTGATTGCGGGCCTGGTGCTGCTGCATCCGTGACTGCTGCGCCGTCATCGGCTGCCGAGCCTGCCGGGAGCTGATCCGGCCAGCGGCGGACGTCCTGCCGTTG
>DATNKQ010000150.1:0-4540 GCA_035603315.1 Thermoanaerobaculia bacterium | reverse complement strand
AACGGCGACCGCAGCTGGCACGGCTACTCGATGGCCTACCTCATGGGCTCGGCCTACCTCGAGTGGCTGGAGGGGCGCGCCGGGCGGGGGAGCCTGACCAGGCTGTGGGCGCGGCTCTCGGCGCGCCGGAGCCGCAGCTTCGACGACGCCTTCAGCGGCGTCTTCGGCGACGGCCCGGCCGACCTCTACGCCCGCTTCACCGCCGAGCTGACCGCCCGCGCCCTGGAAGCGGAGAAGCGGATCGCCCCGGTCGAGCGTGCCGGCAGCGTCTGGCAGCGCCTCGCGCGCGACACCGGGGCGCCGGCGCTGTCGCCGGACGGCAAGGAGATCGCCGTAGTCCTCCGCGATCCCCACCGCCGCGACCGGCCGGCCGAGCTGGTCGTCTGGTCAACGGGGCCGGCCGACGATGAGGAGAAGCGCTGGCAGAAGGAGCGCGAGCGGATCGCCGCCCGAGACCCCGAGGACGTGCCGGCCGTGCGCTCCCGGCCGCTGCCGCGCAAGCCGCTCCATCGCCTGCCGTCGATCGACGGCGTCGAGCCGACGACCCCGCGTTTCCTGCCGGACGGCAAGTCGATCCTCTTCGTCCGCTTCGAGCCCGACGGCCAGGGCTTCCTCCACCCCGACCTCTTCCGCTGGGAGACGGCCGGCGGACGGATCGAGCGCCTGACCTGGCAGGCCGATCTGCGCGATCCCGACCCGGCGCCTCAGGGAAACTGGGCGGTCGCCGTCCGCGACCGCGACGGTTTCTCTCAAGTCGTGAGAGTGGATCTCGGCTCGGGGGCGGTCGAGGCGCTCACGGAGCCCACGGTCGAGATCATCTATGACCATCCGCGAATCAGCCCGGACGGCGGGCGCATCGCCTTCGCCCGCCATCGCGAGGGCGCCTGGGAGCTCGTTGTCCGCGACCTCGCTACGGGCGCCGAAGCTATTCGGCCCTCGCCGGCGGACGCCATCGTGGCCTCGCCGGCGTGGAGCGCGGACGGACGGACGCTGTACGCGGTTCTCGGATGGGGCGGATTCGTCGACGTAGACGCCTTCGCGGCCGGCGGCGGCGAGCCTGGCGTCGCCGTCACCCTGACGCAGGGCGGCGCGCTCGCCCCCGCCCCCACCCCCGACGGCAAGGGCCTCTTCTACCTCGGCCTGGAGGCCGACGGCCTCGACCTCTATCGTCTGGACCTCCCCGCGAAGCCGCTGCCGGCCGCCAGCCTGCCGGCGATGACGGAGCTGGCGCCGGCCGCCCGCCCGGCGCCGCCAGCGACGCCGCCGCCCTTCGCGCGAGCCGAGCCGCCGCCCGGCCGCGACGAGCGCTTCGGCCGGCAGGAGGTCCTCGCCCTGGCGTCCGGTCAGGTGTCGAGCGCCGGCGGTGCCCTCGAGGTAGGGGCACGGGGGGGCGATCTATTGGGGCGGCTCGACTACCTGGCCCTGGGCTCGCTCGCCGGCGCCGGCGGACCGAGAGGCGCCGCCCTGGCGGCGACCTGGCGCGGCTGGCCCGTCGCGCTCTCCTTCCACCTCTTCGACCTCACCGAGCATCCCGCCCAGCAGTCCGGCCGGGTGCCGGAGGCCGCCGGCGCCCTCGACAGACGGCAACGCGGGGTCGAAGCGCGAGCGCGCTGGCGGCGCCGGCTGGGGCCGGCGGAGCTGAGCCTGTCGGCCGGCGGCTTGAGGTCGCACGGCTCGGACCACTCGCTGGCCTTCCTCGACGCCCTCTACGGGGGGCGGCGGAGCCGCGGCCTGTGGTGGTCGGACGAGGAGGCGCGGGCGCACTGGGAGCACGGCCGCACGGACGGCGACTCCTGGGACCGCTACGGCGGCACCCTGGCCCTCGGCGTCGGTCATGGCGAGGACGGCATCGTCCTCTCCTACCGGCGAGACGGCTCCGCCGGCACCTTGCGGCCCGGCGACAGATTCGAGCTCGGTGGCTCTCCCAGCAGCATCCTCCCCGAGTCCGCCCTCGCCGGACGCATCCTGGTGCCGGCGCTGCCCCTGGGGACGATGCTGGGCGCCGAGCACGAGGCGGAGCGCGCCGAGATCCAGCTCGGTTTCCTCCCCGCCCCCCTGTTCTACGAGCGCCACCGACTGTGGTCCGCGGGCGAGAAAGGCGACTGGCTGGCGCTCACCGGCCTCGAGTGGCGCTTCGCGCTCGGCCCGCAGCCCATCGCCCGCCTCCCCGCCGTCGACCTCCGCCTGGGCGTGGCGCGGGTGCTCGATCCGCCCTTCAAGGGGGATACCCGCTGGTGGCTGGTCACCGTCCTGCGGCCCTGACGGAGGACGAGGCGCGTAGAATGTCCTCGCCGTGGCCGACCGCCTCTTCGTCCTGCGACTCTCCGGCGACATCTACACCAAGGCGCGCAAGACTCGGCTCCGCTTCCTGCGCCGGCTGGGGAAGAACATCGAGGACGCGCTGGCGGCCAACGGCATTCCCCACCGGCTGGAGCGGACCTGGAGCCGCTTCAACCTCGAGATCCCCGAGAGCCCATCGCTGCCCGAGCCCGCGGAAACGCTGGTGCCCAAGGTGGTCTCCACCGTCTTCGGGCTGCAGTCGGTCTCCGCGGTCGTCCGCCGGCCGTGGGCTCGCTTGGACGACGTCATCGCCGCCGGCCTGGAGATCTTCGGACCGGCCGTCGCCGGCAAACGCTTCGCCGTGCGCGCCAGCCGCCGCGGCGACCGCGACCTCATCGCCTTCGACTCGCACGCCGTCGAGGACGCCCTGGGGCGCGCGCTCCTCGCGCACAGCGCCGGCGTCGACCTCGACGCGCCCGAGGTGACGGCCTTCGTCGAGCTCGAGCCCGGCCAGGCCTGCTTTTTCCGCGACAAGATACCCTGCCGCGGCGGGCTGCCGGTCGGCGTCGAGGGGCGGGCGGTGGCCCTGGTGTCGGGCGGCTTCGACTCGGCGGTGGCGGCCTGGCTGCTCCTCAAGCGGGGGGTGCAGCTCGACTACGTCTTCTGCAACCTGGGCGGCTCGGCGCACCGGTTGGGAGCGCTCAAGGTGATGAAAGTCTTGGCCGAGCGCTGGAGCCACGGCTACCGGCCGCGGTTCCACGAGGTCGACCTCCGTCCGCTCGTCGCCGAGCTGCAGGAGAAGAGCCCGGGGCGCAACGCCCAGGTGCTGCTCAAGCGGCGGATGCTGCAGGTGGCGGCGGCCGTCGCCCGCCACGGCGGCGCCGCGGGGATCGTCACCGGCGACGCCATCGGGCAGGTCTCCTCGCAGACGCTCTCGAACATCGCCGTCATCTCGCAGGCCGTGCGGCTGCCGGTGCTGCGCCCCCTCCTCGGCTTCAACAAGGAGGAGATCCTGGCCCTCGCCCGCCAGATCGGCGTCTACGAGCTGGCGGCGGCGGTCGCCGAGTACTGCGCGCTCGAGACCCAGCGGCCGGCCACCCGCGCCAACCTGGGCGAGGTCCTCGCCGAGGAGGCGCGGACCGACGAGGCGATCCTCGCGGCGGCGATCGACGGCCGCGCGTCCGTCGACCTCAAGAGCCTCGAAGCCGAGAGCCTGGCCCCGTCCTGGATCGAGATCGACGCCGTCCCCCCGGGCGCCACCGTGCTCGACCTCCGGTCCGCCGCCGCCTATCTCTCCTGGCACGCCGCGGACGCCCTCCATCTCGAGTTCCCGCGCGCCGTCGCCGCCTACCGCTCCTTCGACCGCGACCAGACCTACGTCCTGGTCTGCGAGGTGGGGCTCAAGAGCGCGCATCTGGCCGAGCGCATGCAGGCGGCCGGCTTCCGGGCCTACAACCTCAAGGGCGGGGTCCGCAGCCTGATGCGCGCCGCGGAGCGGGAGCGCCGCCTCGATCCGGCCCTCCTTGCCCCGGCGGTGCGGGAAGGCTAGCGGCGCGCCCGGCGCAGGATCGAAACCAGGAGGCAGCGTGGAGACCGAGCGGCTCGACTACCAGAAGATCCTGCAGGACGCACTGCGCGACGCCGTGCGCCGGATCCTCGCCCTGGTCGCCGAGCACGGCCCGCCGGGCGACCATTTCTTCTATCTCGGTTTCCGCACCGACCGGCCGGGCGTCGAGATCCCCCGCTTCCTGCGCGACCAGTTCCCGGAGGAGATGACGATCGTGCTCCAGAACCAGTTCTGGGACCTGGAGGTGGCGCCGGAAGCCTTCTCGGTGACCTTGACCTTCAACGGCTCGCGCCAACGCCTGACGGTCCCCTTCCAGGCCCTGACGGCCTTCGTCGATCCCTCGGCCGAGTTCGGCCTGCGCTTCGACGGCGGCGGGGAGGGCGGGCTGCCGGCGAGCGGATCGCCGGCGGCGGAGCTTGCCGGGACGCCGGCGACCCCGCCGACCCCGCCGACTAATCCGCCGGGTCCCCACCGGCTCAAGCCGGCCGGCGAGGTCGTGCCCTTCGATCCCTCCCGCCGCAAGTGAGGGCCGGCGGCGCTCCAGCCGGCATTTCCGGCATTTCCCCGGCTCGGCGCTTGTTTTGAAAGCGAGAGCTCACGACCGATGACCACGAGAGGAATAGGACGATGAGAAACGACAGGAAGCTACGCTCCGCCCTGCTGGCGCTCCCCTGCGCTGCGGCCCTCCTCGCT
>DATNKQ010000129.1:0-2871 GCA_035603315.1 Thermoanaerobaculia bacterium | reverse complement strand
GCTTCGGCGGCCAGGGTTTCGGCGAGACGGGCCGGCAGGCGGCGGCGAAGGTGGGTTTGGAGGCTGACGGCGCCGGCCTCCGGGGCGCGCAGCAGCTCGTCCCAGGCGGCGGCGTCCAAGGACGTCCACTGCACCTGGATCGGCTGCGGCGGGCCGCCGGCCACGCGCGAGCGGACGGCCAGGTGGGAGAGGTCGAGGACCGCCGGGCCGCTGTAGCCGCGGTGGGTGAAGAGGAAACCGCCGCTCGTCTCGACGGTCTTGCGGGGACCGGGCGCGCGGAGAGTGACTTCGAGCGAGATGCCGGCGAGGTTTGCGTGCCTCGGCGGATCGGCGGTCAGTGGGGTCAGGGCGGGGTAGGTGTCATGGATCTCGTGCCCTAGCTTCCTCGCCAGCGCCAGGCCGGCGCCGTCGCTGCCGGTGCCGGGAAGGGAGAGGCCTCCGGAGGCGAGGACGACGGCCGCGGCGGCGATCGCCTCGCCGTCCGCCAGCCGCACGGTCCAGGTTCTGATGCCCGACCGGGTCGGCGGCTCGAGGCCGCCGACCTTGGCTTCGAAGCGGATTTCCACCCCTCGCCGCGCCGCCAGGCCGAAGAGGCCGTCGCGCACGTCGCGGGCGCGGTTCGAGGCGGGGAAGAGCTTGCCCGTCTCGGGCTCCAGGGCGAGCGGGATCCCTACCTCCTCCTCGAAGAAGCGCCGCTGCTCGGCGAGCGGCCAGGAGAGGAGGAGCTTGCGGAGGGAATTCGGCGAGGAGTCGGTGACGAAGCGCTCCGGCTCGACCTGCGAGGGCAGCACGTTGCACCTGCCGCCGCCGCTGACGAGGATCTTCCGGCCGCCGTCCCTCGTGCTTTCGAAGAGGAGGACGGGGCGGCCCTTCCCAGCGGCGGCGATGGCGGCCAGGAGCCCGGCCGCCCCCGCGCCGACGACGACGATCGGTTCTTCCACGGTGCGGTCCGGCGGCTGCTAGCTCCGGAGCTGCTTCCAGAAGAGGAGGGCGGCGATGAAGAGGCCGATGATCACCACCGCGACGCGCGCCTTCTGCTGGCCGATCCGCCGCGCGAAGCGCGCGCCGCCGTAGCCACCCGCGATGGAGCCGGCGACGAGCACCAGCGCCGCCGGCCAGACGACGGCGCCGCGGGCGATGAAGTAGGCGGCGGCGACGCCGTTGATGCAGAAGCCGAAGAAGTTCTTGAGCCCGTTCATGGCGTGGATGTTCGAGAGGCCGAGGAAGCCCAGCACGGCCAGCATGAGGATGCCGATGCCGGCGCCGAAGTAGCCGCCGTAGATGGCGACGCCGAACTGGCAGAGCGCGGCGACGGCCCAGCGGCCCGGGGTGAGGAAGCGGTCGCCTTCAGCGTCGCCTTCCCCCTTCGCCGCCGCGGCCCGGCGGGCGACGAACCCTTGCACCATGAAGAGGGCGGTAGCGAAGAGGATAAGCAGCGGCGCCAGGTTGGCGAAGATCTTGTCCGGCGTGCGCAGGAGAAGGATGGAGCCGACGGCGCCGCCCAGCAGGCTGGGGAGGAAGAGCGTCCGCAGCCAATCGCGGTGCTCGTTCACCTCCCGGCGGTAGCCGAACATGCTGGCGGCGGCGCCGGGCAGGAGGCCGACCGTCGAGGTGGCGTTGGCGCTGACGCTGGGCAGGCCCAGGAAGAGGAGGGTGGGGAAGGTGAGGATGGTGCCGCCGCCGGCCATAGCGTTCATCAGGCCGCCGCCCACCGAGGCGGCCACCAGCGCCAGGATCGTCCCCGGCGTCATGGTCGCGGCGGTTGCCAGGCCGGTCAGGTGAGACCGCCGAGGACCGCGTGCGGCTTGTAGGGCTCTTCGAGCGACTCGAGCTCGGCGGCGTCGAGGGAGATCCGCAGCGCCGCCACCGCCTCCTCGAGGTGCGCCATCTTGGTCGCCCCGACGATGGGGGCGGTCAGCCCCGGCTGGTGGAGGAGCCAGGCGAGGGCGATCTGCGCCGGCTTGACGCCGCGCGCGGTAGCGAGCTCGACCACCCGGTCGACCACCTCGAAGTCCTCTTCCGCGAAGTACATCTGGTCGGCGAACTCGTCGTTCTTCGACCGCGTGGTGTCGCCCCTGCCGCCGACACCGCCGGCGCCGGCGTCGCCGCGGCGGCGGGTGCCGGCGAGGAAGCCGCGGGCGAGCGGGCTCCAGGGGATGACGCCGATCCCCTCCTCGCGGCAGAGCGGCAGCATCTCCCGCTCCTCCTCGCGGTAGACCAGGTTGTAGTGGTTCTGCATCGAGACGAAGCGCGTCCAACCGTGGAGGTCGGCGAGGTAGAGGGCCTTGGCCAGCTGCCAGGCATACATGCTGGAGGCGCCGATGTAGCGGGCCTTGCCGGCGCGCACGACGTCGTGGAGCGCCTCCAGGGTCTCCTCGAGGGGGGTCTCGCGGTCGAAGCGGTGGATCTGGTAGAGGTCGACGTAGTCGGTCTGCAGGCGCCCGAGCGACTCGTCGATCGAATGCAGGATGTGCTTGCGGGAAAGCCCGCGGTCGTTGGGGCCGTCGCCGACGGGGAAGTAGACCTTGGTGGCGACGACTACCTGGTCGCGCGGCGCGAGCTCCTTGAGCGCCTTTCCGAGGACGCGCTCGCTCTCGCCGCGCGAGTACATGTCGGCGGTGTCGAAGAAGTTGATCCCCAGCTCGAGGGCGCGGGCGATGAACGGCCGGCTCTCCGCCTCCGGCAGCACCCAGTCCCGCCACTCGGGGGTGCCGTAGCTCATGCAGCCAAGGCAGATGCGGGAGACCCTGAGGCCGGTTCGGCCGAGGTTCACGTAGTCCATGGGGCAGACATGCTAGCACCGGGGGTAGGGTGCGCCGCGCGCACCGGCGCCCGGCACCTGCTCGCCGCGATGATTTCTTGTTTTTTATG
>DATNKQ010000120.1:0-11105 GCA_035603315.1 Thermoanaerobaculia bacterium | reverse complement strand
GACGTGCGGCCCGGGCGCTTGCCGGCGACGAGTTGTCCGAGCTCGGCATAGACGTCGCCGCGGCTCACCAGGCCGCTCTCCAGAGCGTGGTGCAGCTCGCCGATCTCGGCGCACTGCTCGAGGGCGTCGGCGACGATCTTGCTGGCGGCGACGAGCGCCGGCGCCAGCTCCTGCTTGTCCGCGCTGTCGGAGCCGACGGCGGCCAGGAAGGTCCCGGGGGCGATGTCCTCGCGGTCGAGGAAGGCCCGCCGGGAGGGCGTGCAAGTGACGCAGACGTCGCTCCGTCCGGCGGCGCTCGCGGGGTCGCGGACGGGCTCGATGGCGATCCCCAACTCCGCGCCCAGCTCGGCCGCCAGCCGCTCCGCGGCGGCGAAGTCGGCGTCGTAGGCATAGGCGCGCCGCAGGGGGAGGACGCGGGCCAGGGAGCGCAGCTGCACCCGGCCCTGGTTGCCGCAGCCGCAGACGGTGGCGACCGAGGATTCCGGACGTGCCAGGTGTTTCGCCGCCACCGCCGTCGCCGCGCCGGTGCGCAGGATGGTGATCTCGATCGAGTCGAGGACCGCCAGCGGGTAGCCGTTCTCGCCGTCGCAGAGGACGATCGTCCCCTGGATGTTCGGCATGCCGAAGCGCTCCCGGTTGCGGAAGAAGTTGCCGTTGGTCTTGACCGCGAAGTAGCTGCGGCGTAGGGCGAGGCCCGCGGCCTTGACGTGGAAGCCGCCGTCCACCGCCGGGAAGCCGAGGATGCCGGCCGGCGGCGCGCCGCCCTCCCCCTGCGCCCGGAAGGCGTCCTCGACGGCGGCGATCGTCTCGTCGAGAGTGAGGAGGGCGGCGACCTCGCGGCGCGTCAGCACCAGGGTTCCCGGCATCGGCATGGGCGGCATTCTACGGGTTTGACCCCCGTGGGGGCGGTTGCTACACTCGGCGCGTTTCCGCAACCTCTCCGCGAATGATCGTCGAGAAGCGACATGTGGACGGTTTCACTCTTCTCAATCTCGAAGGGGTGATCAAGCTCGGCGAGAGCGCGCAGTTCTTCGCCCAGACGCTCGCGCGGGCCCTGGCCGACGATTCCGGCCACGTCATCGTCGACTTCTCGAAGATCAACTACATCGACTCGACCGGCATCGGCGAGCTGGTGGGCTATCTCGGCCGCTTCCGCGGCTCCCAGCGCGAGCTGATCCTCGTCAACCCGTCCGACCGCATCCGCAAGCTCCTCCACGTCGCCCGGCTGGCCGAGCTCTTCCCCACCTACGAGACGGTCGACGCGGCGATCGCCGCAGAGAGCTAGACCTGCTGTTCGCCCGCGCCGCCACGGTCGTGCGCAACGGCCTGCCCGAGTCCTGGCACCTGGGGTTGGCGGCCGTCGTCACTCCCGAGGGGCGGTTGGTGGCGCGCCTGGGCGATCCGGCGGCGCCCGCGGGGGCCACCTTCCTGCGCTCGGCGGCGAAGCCCTTCCAGGCTCTGCCCCTCCTCCTCGCCGGCGGCGCCGAGCGCTTCGGCCTCGAGCCCGCCGACCTCGCCCTCGTCTGCGCCTCGCACGGCGGCACCCCGGCGCACACCGCCCGCGCCGAGCGGCTGCTGGCCCTGGGGGGGTTCGGCGAGCGCGACCTGCGGTGCGGCGTCCACCCGCCGCTCGACCGCCAGGCGGCCAAGGATCTCCGGCGGCGGGGAGAGGAGCCCACCCAGCTCCACAACAACTGCTCCGGCAAGCACGCCGGCATGCTCCTCGCCTGCCGGCTCCTCGATCTTCCTGGAGAGAGCTATATTGATGCCGGCCACCCGCTGCAGCGGGCGATCCTCGAGCGCGTGGCGGAGGCCTGCGGGCTGCCTCCCGGGGAGATCGGGCTGGGGGTCGACGGCTGCAGCGTCCCCGCCTTCCGGATGCCGATGGCGGCGGCGGCCCGCGCCTACGCCGCGCTCGCCGATCCGCTGGCGGCGGGCCTGCCGCCTCAGGTGGCCGCGGCGGTCTCGCGGGTGGTGGAGGCGATGACCGGCGAGCCGGCGATGGTGGCCGGGCCGGGGCGCTTCACCACCCGGCTCATGGAGGCGACCGGCGGCCGCGTGCTCGGCAAGGAGGGGGCGGAGGGCGTCTACGCGGTCGCTGTCCGCGGCCCGGTGGCGCTCGGCATCGCCTTGAAGATCGCGGACGGCGGCGAGCGCTGCCGGGATGGAGTGGTGATGGACCTGCTGCGGCAGATGGGATCGCTGTCGGGCGCCGAGGTCGGCGCTCTCGAGGAGTTCTACCGCCCGGCGCTGCGCAATCGCCGGGACCTGATCGTGGGCGAGGTCCGCCCGGAGGTCGAGCTCGAAGAATGCGCCGTCTAGTCATCCCCTGCGCCCTCCTGGTCTTCTTCTCTGTCGCCCTGACCGGCTGCAACTGGTACCGGCGGCACTTCCCCAAAGAGCCGTTCCGGCGGATCAAGGCGGCCGTCGCCTACGAGATCGTGCGCGACGATCCGACCATCCTCATCATCGACCTGCGGCAGCCGGAGGAGTTCCAGGGCGACACCGGCCACCTGCCGCACGCCCGCAACATCCCCCTCGCCCGCCTCCCTTACGTGCTCCGGGAGATCGCGCCGTATCGCGAGGAGACCTTCCTCGTCTACTGCCGCGGCGGCGACTCCTGCGGCGTCGAGGGCGCCCGCCTCCTGGCCGCCTCCGGCTTCGACGACGCCATCCTCATCGACCGCGGCATCGACGCCTGGATCCGCCAGGGCTACAAGACGGTGCTGACAGTGCAGGGCGCCGAGTGAGCGGCCCCCTTGCCGGCGCGGCGACAATCGGCTACAACAGGCTGACCCCGCCGCGATTGCCTCCCAGGGAGATCCGATGACCGTAGACACCGCCCGCTCGACGACCGAACTCCTCAGTGACCTGAAGGGCGCCCTGGGCGACCGGCTGCTGCTGGACGAGGAGGCGCGCGAGCGCTTCCGCTCCGACTTCGGGCGCCTGGCCGACCGCCTGCCCGGCGCCGTCGCCCGCTGCCGCGACGCCGCCGACGTGGCCGCCGTGGTCCGCTTCTGCCGGGAGCGGCGCATCCCCATCGCCCCGCGCGGCCAGGCGCACTCGCAGAGCGGCCAGTCGACGACCGACGGCGGGATCCTCGTCGATACTTCGTCCATGCAAACCATCCACGAGATCGACGCCGCCGGCCTGACCGCCGACTGCGATGCCGGCGTCGTCTGGCGCGACCTCGTCGCCGCCACCCTCGAGCGCGGTCTCGTCCCGCGGGTGCTGACCAACAACCTGGGGGTGGCGCTGGGCGGCACGCTGTCGATGGCCGGCCTGGGGGTCGCCAGCTTCCGCTACGGCACGCAGGCCGACAACGTCGTCGAGCTGGAGGTGGTGACCGGCGCCGGCGAGGTCGTCACCTGCTCGCGCGAGGCGAACCGCGACCTGTTCGACGTCGTGCGCTGCGGCCTCGGCCAGTTCGGGATCATCACCCGCGCCAAGGTCCGCCTCCGCGCCTGCAAGCCGACGGTCCGCAAGTACTTCCTGATCTACGACGACCTCGGGGTGTTGATGGAGGACCTGACGCGCATCCTCCATCCCGACGACCAACGCTTCTCGACCGTCGAGTGCTGGTGCACCCCCTGCCTCCAGGGGATCAAGAAGATCGGCGAAGGGATGGCGCTCGGCGAAGGGATGCAGACGTTCGCCTACTGGCTCCATCCCGTCCACCTGACCGTCGAGCTCGAACCCGGCGAGGAGGCGGACGAGAGCGAGCTCCTGCGCGGCCTCCGCTTCTACCGCCACGTCCATACCGAGGACTACACCCAGCACGAGTTCCTGAGCCGCATGGATCCGGTCTTCGAGCTCTGGCGGCGGAGCGGCTACTGGGACATGGCCCATCCCTGGATGGAGACGACGCTCCCCTGGGGCACCGCCCGCGAGTTCATCGACAACGCCCTCGCCATGACCCCGCCCCAGGCGCTGGGCCCCGGCGGGCACATCCTCCTCTGGCCGGCCTATACCCCGACCTCGGACGTGCCCCTCTTCATGCACCCGGCCGGGGAGTTCGTCATGGGCTGGGGAATCCTGCCGGGGGTGCCGCGGGCCTTCCTGGAGCGGGCGCTCGCCCAGCTCGACATGGCGAGCGAGCTGTCGATCGCCTACGGCGGCAAGCGCTATCTCTCCGGGTACGTCACCTTCGACACGGCGGAGAAGTGGGCCCAGCACTTCGGCGACCAATGGCCGCGCATCCTCGCCGCCAAGGCCAGGTTCGATCCCGACCGCATCCTCGCGCCCGGGTTCATACAATACGAATAGGGTGCTGCTTATCCTAGCGGCCGGGGCCGCGGTAATTGTCGCGGTCGCCGTAGCGCCGCCGGTTGTAGCGGTTCACGGGCGGGCGCCCGTTGCGCGCGGCGAACTGATCGAACGAGCCGTCATGCAGATGGTCGTAGTAGGTGCTGCGGTGGTTCTGGTCCGCCCAGAGCGTCTGCACCAGGCTCACCTGAAAGGCCGTGCCCTGGCGGCAGCCGGAGTCGTTGACGAAGCGCCCTTCCAGGCGCACGTGGTCGCTCGTCTGCAGGCCGTCGATGGCGCCGACCAGCGAGTACAGCTTGCCATCGTGGTCGCGCAGGGCCTGGCAGCGGGATCCCTCGTCGGTCAGGTTGCCGTCGATATGGGCGATGGAAAGGTCGGCCGCGAAGCCGCGGGCGGGGAATGCCAAGCTGGCCGCAACCATCAGGGCCAGCGCGAGCACTTCGATCGGTTGAGCGTGTCTGCGGTTCATGGTAATTCGTCCTCCTCCGGGGACGCGCTTCCGCGGTTCCCCTGTCGTTCGAACCCTGATTAGAGCAAGAGTGCTGCCAACGCCGAACGCCCCGGATCCCCCGGGGAGGCGAGCCGTTCTCTGATACCCTCCTGGACCCATGACCGAGCCTGCTCCGACCCCTCCCAACGGTGAGACGCTGGTCCGCATCGCCCACAGCCCGGACTCCGACGACGCCTTCATGTTCTACGCCCTGACCCAGGGGCGCCTCGACACCACGGGGCTCCAGATCCGCCACGTCCTCAGGGACATCGAGAGCTTGAACCAGGCCGCCTTCGCCGGCACCTACGAGATCACCGCGCTCTCCTTCCACGGCTATGCCCGCCTCGCCGACCGCTATCAGCTCATGCCTTCGGGGGCGAGCTTCGGCGACGGCTACGGCCCCATCGTCGTCTCGCGCCTGCCGCTGTCGCGGGAGGACCTCGCCGGCCGCCGCGTGGCGATCCCGGGCGAGCTCACCACCGCCCACCTGGCGCTCAAGCTCTGGCAGCCGGCGGCGGCCACCACCGTGGTCCCCTTCGACCGCATCCTCGACGTCGTCCAGGCGGGGGAGGCGGAGGCGGGCGTGGTCATCCACGAAGGGCAGCTCACCTACGGCGACCTCGGGCTGCTCAAGGTGGTGGACCTCGGGGAGTGGTGGAAAGGGGAGACGGGCCTGCCGCTGCCGCTGGGGGGGAACGGCATCCGGCGCGACCTGGCGGAGGATCTGAAGGGCCGGCTCTGCCGGCTGCTCAGCGAGAGCATCGAGTACGGCCTCGATCACCGCAGCGAGGCCCTCCGCTATGCGGTGCGCTACGCGCGGGGCCTGGAGGACGACCCGGAGCGCTCCGACCGCTTCGTCGGCATGTACGTGAACGACTGGACGCGGGACTATGGCGCGGCGGGGCGCCGCGCCGTGCAACTCCTGCTCGACCGCGGGCACCTGGCGGGCATCCTGCCCCGCCGGGTGGAGGCCGAGTTCGTCGCGCCGGCCTAGTGAGTAGTGCCGGCGATGGTTTCGTCGATGAGGCCGGCGCGCTGTGGCATGACGTGGGTGCTGGACATGCAGCCCTTGCCGTCGGCCACGTAGCCGTCGACCCACACGCGCTGGCCCTTCTTCGGGCCCTCGAGGCCGCGGGCGAAGGTGTACATCCTGCCGTCGGCGCCCTGGAGCGCGTCGCAGCCGATGCCGTTGTCGGTGAGCACCCCCTCGACGTGAACGGGCTGCCGGGCGGCGGCGCTGTTGGGGGTCTTGGTCGCAGCAGCGCAGCCGGCCAGCAGCAGCGCGATGGTGAGTCCTCCAAGGGATGCGATCCAGGAATGTCTCTTCATGTTAGTCCCTCCTCGTAAGTCTTCATTCCCCGCGCCCACGCAATAAGGCAAGGAACGTGCCAGCCCTGGAGAAGCGAGCGCGATGAAGACTCCGACCCGCCGCCCTACGGCCCTCGTCTTCGATCTCGACGGCACGCTGATCGACTCCCGCCGCGACATCGCGACGGCGGTCAATCGGATGCGCGGCGAGCAGGGCCTGCCGCCGCTGGCGCTCGAACAGGTGGTGGGCATGGTGGGGGAGGGAGCGAGGGTGCTGGTGGTCCGCGCGCTGGGCGGTGGGGAGATCGCAGAGGAGCGCCTGGGCGCGGCGCTCGCCAGCTATCTGGCGCACTACGAGGAGGTCTGCCTCGACGACACCCACGCCTATCCGGGCGTCCCCGAGATGCTGGGCGATCTGGCCGAGGTCTATCCGCTGGCGGTGCTGAGCAACAAGGGCGAGGCGGTCTCGAAGCGGATTCTGGAAGCCCTTGGCCTCGCGCCGCGCTTCCGCATCATCTTGGGAGGCGACAGCCTGCCCATCCGCAAGCCCGACCCCGCGGGCCTCCGGCTGCTCGCCAAGCGCCTGGGGGTGCAAGTTGAAGAGTTGATGCTGATCGGCGACAGCCGGATCGACGCCGAAACCGCCCGGGCTGCGAGCTGCCAATTCGCTCTCGTCGAGTGGGGGTTCCCGCGTCGGTCGTCTTTAGAAGGGATTCCCGCGGACCTGCGAGGGAAGGAACCAATAGAGATCACAACCGCGCTGCTCGCGGTCCGCTGATCGGTCCGGCGGAAAGGGCGTTTACGCGCCGACGACTCGCAGCTCGAAGTCATCGAGCCGCAGGACGCGGAGCACGTAATCGAACGCCAAGTCGGCGGCGCTGCGGGGATCGGCCGCGACGACGGGGAAGACCTTCTCGGTGGAGGCTTTCAAGGCGTCCTGATAGGCCACGTACGCCGCGTACTGGTACAGTTTCTTAGGCATCTCGATTCCCCGATAGAAAAGGAAGAGCAAGAAAGAGGGATAGGGCAGCTTCGCCCGACCCTGCGGATGCACAGCACATTCGTAATCATTTTTATCGCGGCTGCTCTTCGGACGGATCGGGATTATGACACATTTCGATAGGCGAGGGGGAGGTACTGGACGCCGCCTTGACCTCTTTGGCACCGGCAAGGTCGGCGACGGTGCGCGCCACCCTCAAGGCGAGGCCGAGCGCGCGGGCCGACATCCCGAGCTTCTGGAAGGCGGCGTCGAGGAGCGCGCGGCCGGCGGCGTCCAAGGCGCAATACCGCTCGACATCCGCCGGCCGCATGGCGCCGTTGGTGGGCGCGGGATGGTCGGTCCCGAAGCTCTCGGCCTGGAGACTGCGGGCGGCAGCGACGCGGAAGGGTAGCAACGCGGCTCAGCGGCACGCCGTCGAGTCGAAGGGCAGGCTGGGGTTGTCGCGGGCGATCTTCAGATGGTCGAGCACGGCGCTGGCGAGCGGGACTCTCGCCCGGTTCTCCAACACCGCCGCCCGGAGGCGGCCCAGGGCGTCGAGGAGGTTCCCGTGCAGGCCGGAAGCGGCGAAGAATGGTGCCATCTCGTCGACCACCTGCCGCAGGCGCGTGGTGCTGCCCTGCGCCAGGAGAATGCGTGCCAGATTCAGGCCGGCGAGGGCCGCGAGGTGCCACTCTTTGAGGCCCAGGAGGCCGTGGAAGGCGGAGATGAGCTTTTGCTCTGCGCTTCGATAGTCGCCTTCGCCTTCCGCCAGCTCGCCGCCGGCGAGCAGGAGCTCGAAGTCCTCCACAGAGCCGGGGTCAGGAACGAACCTGCGCCGCGCGGCGGCGAGGACCTGCCAGGCCTCGGCGAATCGGTTGTCGAGAGCGCAGGCCAAGGCAAGCCCGCGGTGGGCGCGGAGCGCAAGCGTCGTTGGACCCTCCGGCACCAGCGAGGCGGCGAGGTCGAAGGTTTCGAGGGCTGCGACAGGCTCGAGCGAGCGCAGCTCGATCTCGCCTTTCTCGGCCAGCGCGCCGGCGGCGTCCGCCAAGTTGCCGTGCTCCTCGAAGAGCGCGGCGGCGCGGCCGAAGAGCGCCAGCGCCTCGTCCATGCGCCGCTGGTCGCGCCGCAATCGCCCGAGCGAGCCGCAGAACTGCGCCCGGCCTATGGCGTCGAAGGCGCGGCGCAGGTGCGCCTCCGCGCGGCCCAGCTCCTCCTCGGCGCGCGCCAGATCGCCGCCCAGCCGGCAGGCCTCGCCCACCTGGCAACAGGCTTCCGCTTGCAGCTCGGCAGCCAAGGCCGGCTCCCCGGCCGCGTCCATCTCGCCGGCCGCGAGGACGGCGAGGCGGGCCAGCGCCTCGGCTCGCGGCGGGTCGCCGGGCAGGGCCTCGCGGCTGAGGTCGAGGAGCGCCGCCGCAGTCGCCCAGGCGTCCTGCCGCGCCGACTGGAGGACCAGCCCGTGATGGCTCTCCGGAGGAGCGGCCACGGCGAGCTTTGCCATCCGCCGCGCCGCGGCCTCCCGGCGGCGGGCCATCGCTCCCGCCAGCTTGCCGGCCGCACGCTCCTGGCGGGTGAGCATGCTCTCGTAGTCGATCCCCGAGAGCGCTGGCGGAGGTGCGGATGTTGACCTTCAGCGGGACGTTCGGCAGCAGCTCGGCGCCAGCGCTGGCGGCGCAGCGCCGGCAGCCGAAGAGATGGAGGAAGAGCGCCGCCTCCGCCTCGGGGATGGCGTGGACGGCGGTGAGCAGGTCCTCCTGCGCAGGATGGTCTCCCCGTGCCGCTTTGCTCACTTGCGTTCCCCCTCGGCGGGGTAGCGCGAGGCGTCGAGGAGATCGTTGATGGCGGGCAGGATGTCGTCCTTGAGGACGCACTGGATGACCGAGCGCAACTCGGTCGCCACGTCCGGCTCCTCGTCGGCATCGGAGGCCGTTTCCCGTTCCGGACCCAACGACGCCGCGACGGCCGACAGGCGGTCGCGGAGAGCCTGAAGCTCCGCGGCCACCTCCCCCACCTTTGCCTGGGCGGCCTTCGCGGCTCCGTGCCCGGCCACGTCCTCTGCCTCCGCCATGCGCCTCCCCTCTGGCCCGCAATGCCCGCTTGGACCGCAACGGAGGCCACGCTACCGGGAAGGCCTCGGCAGGACCAACTCTCGTGCAAACAAGCAAAAGCAGGTGTGCTCCCGGGCCGGACTTCCGCGGGGCTGGCGGTGGGCAGGGGACCAGCTGTACCATCCATATGTCAGTTCTTGCGATCACGCTGGCTGTCACGCCGTTGCCATGGGCGGCTCTTTGTCTTCAGGGACGGGAACAGAGGAGGGAGGAAGGACCATGGATCTCAAGCCGCCGCGCAGCCTCGCCCTGGCGATCCTGCGCAAGATCCGCGACTGGCAGCAGGGGGAGCTGGCGCTCGCCGCCGGCGTTGCCGAGGACACCGTCTCGAAATGGGAGCGCGGCAGGAAGGCCCCCGATCCCGAGACGCTCGAACGGCTCGCCGCGGTCATGGGCCAGCCTCCCTCGCTCGTGCGCCAGGTCCTGGCCTGGATCGCCGCCAGCCAGGCAGAAACCGCGCCGGGCGGCGCCGGCGGCCTGGAGGAGGCGCAGCGCCGGAGGATCGACGAGCTGGCGGAGCAGAGCGGGGCCGCCTGGGCGGACCTCACGCGCTCCTTCTTGACCGGCCTGGCAGGGCGTAAGGCGGCCGAGGAGGACCGGCGGCGCGCCCGGGAGGTCTGGGACCGCCTCCGGCCGGCCTCGGCGCAGCGGCGGCGCATGGCCGTGGAGGAGCAGCCGGAGCTGCGGAGCTGGGCGCTCTGCGAGCTGCTCTGCGCCGAGAGCGTGACGGCGGCGGCCGACGACGCGCGGCGCGCCCTCGAGCTGGCCGACCTCGCCCTCCTCGTCGCCGGCCTCGTTACAGGCGCGAAGGGCTGGATCGCGCAACTGCGCGCCTATGCGTGGGCCTTCGTCGGCAACGCCCGCAGGGTGGCCGGCGACCTCCCGGGGGCCGATGCGGCCTTCGCGGCCTGCCACCGCCTCTGGCGGGCGGGCGCTTCCGGGGAGGGATTCCCCCTCGCCGCCTGGCGCATCCTCGACCTCGAAGCCTCGCTACGCCGCGAGCAGCGGCGCCTGCCCGAGGCCCTTGCCCTGCTCGACCGCGCCCTGGCGCTCTGCGGCGACCACGCCGCGGCGGCGCACGTTCTTGTGAACAAGGCAAAGACTCTCGAAGAGTTGGAAAGATATGAAGAGGCGATCTCCAGCCTTCATAAGGCCGAGGCTTTGGTTAAAGAGGGAACCGAGCCTCACATCGTCTTCGCCCTGCGTTTCAATCTGATCGTCAACCTCTGCCACCTCGGGCTTCATGAGGACGCCGAGCCGCTACTGCCCGGTGTGCGGGAGCTTGTCGCGCGGCTTGGCAACGAGCTCGACCGCGTTCGGTTGAGCTGGCTCGAGGGCCGGGTTGCCGCCGGCCTCGGGAGGACCGAAGACGCCATCCACATCCTCCTGCAGGTGCGCGGCGAATTCGCCGCGAGGGGCATCGCCTACGACGCCGCCCTGGCTTCCCTGGAGCTGGCGGAGATCTACGCCGCCGAGCGCCGCACCGGAGAGGTCAAGGCGCTGGCCCGGCAGATGGCTCCCGTCTTCCAGGCCCAGGGTGTGCACCGCGAAGCGCTGGCGGCCCTGACGTTTTTCCGCCGCGCCGCCGAAGCGGAGAGGGTGACCGTCGAACTGGCCCGCCGGCTGACCGAGTACCTCCACCGGGCGCGCCACGACCCGCGGCTCCGCTTCGAGGCCCCCCGCTAACGCCGTCAGCTCCCCCAGCAGCCACCTCCGTCGGGGTCGATCGAGCAGCCGTTGCCCAGCGGCGCGGGGGCGGGGGAACTTGGCTTGCAGCTGCCGCCGTTGGGATCGATCGAGCAGCCGTTGTTCTCGTGCACGTTGGCGAGCGAGTCCGGCCCGGTGGGAGCGGCGCTCCAGAAGCGCGCGAGGCCGCCCCAGAGGTTGGCGAGCAGCTCCCAGGAGCTGGCGGCGGAGACCCTGGTTCCCGGCTCGGAGACCGGCCGGCGCTCGCCGG
>DATNKQ010000083.1:0-6385 GCA_035603315.1 Thermoanaerobaculia bacterium | reverse complement strand
TGAGGCGAGAGGAGGGAGCGCGATGGAGGCACAACCGCTGAGTTCCGGATCGAGCCGCCAGGCGGAGGAGAACGACGTCGTCGCTCTCAAGCGCCCCTACGAGCGGCCGCAGATCGTCTACCGCCAGCCGCTCGAGGTCATGGCCTCCATCTGCGCCCCCGCTCCGCCCGCCAAGGCCAACCCCGGACTGTGCCCCCAGGGGCCTATTTCTTCGTAAGCGCTGCCTGACCCTCGCCGATTGCGGCGCCAGCTACTAGACGATCGGCAACAGGACCTTCTTTGCCCCCTGCTGCGCCTCGAGGGCGAGCTCCATGCGGCGGATGGCGGAGGGATAGACCGTCAGGGGATCGCCCCCGTGGGCGGCGGCCGAGCCGGGGCAGAAGTTGAGGAGCTGGCCGGCGGGGCCGTAGCCGTCCACCACCTTCTTGGCCTCCGCGGTGAGCTCGCGGATCTCCTTGAGCCCCGCCGAGCGCATCCAGATCTCGCGGATCGATTGCCGGTGGAGGTTCCCCACCGGGCGGCGCCACTGCACGCAGGGGTAGACGTTGCCGAAGGGATCGACGGCGATCCCGGAGGAGCCGGCGCCGCAGTGCTTGCCGTCCGGCGACGGGAGGCTGCCGTCGTCGCCTCCCAGAGCCACGACCGGTGGAGCGAGGGAAGCGGCGTCCGCCGCGCCGCCGTCTTCCGCTTCCGCGGCCTGGAGCCGCGCCTTCCGCCCCCATTCCTCCTGCAGCGCGAAAAGGCGCAGCACCCCTTCCCGCGTCGGCGAGACCGCCAGCGGCTCGCGGCTGCCGTCGTCGCGCGGCGTCACCTCGGGATCGACCTGGAAGTTGAGGCCCAACGCGGTCACGAGCTCGAACATCCCCTCGATCTCGCCCTCGTTCCAGGCCGTGAGCGTGCTGTTGACCTTGACCCGGAGGCCGAGCCGCGCCATCTCTTCGAGGTTGCCGAGCAGGCGGTCGAAGCTCCCCGCGACCCGCGTCTGGCGGTCGTGGGTGGCGGCGGTGGCGCCGTGCAGGCTGACCTCGATGAGGAAAGGATCGACCTCCTCGCGGATGCGCCGCGCCAACTCGCCGCGGAGGGCGTGGCCGTTCGACTTGATGCGCACCACGAAGCCCAGCTCGCGCGCCGTGCGGCCGAGGAGGAGAAAGTCGGGATGGGCGAGCGGCTCGCCGCCGGAGAGCGTCAGGTTGAGCACCTGAAGGTCGCGCAGGTCGGCGAAAAACCGCAGGTACTCCTCCCGGCGCATCGGCTCGCCCTGGAGCCCGAGGTCGTTGTAGCAGAAGAAGCAGTCGAGGTTGCAGCGGTAGGTCAGCTCGACGAGCACCGAGAACAGGAGGTTGTCGCGCCAGGTCTTGGCGAGGACGTTGGCAAAGCTCACGGCGTCTTTCCCAGCGCCGGGACCATCGCCGGGCGCGCCGCGGCGGTCGCCGGCGAGACCACTTCGAGCAGACCCTCGCGGGCGAGCTCGGCGGCGAACTCGAGCACGTCGCGCGCCAGCTCGGCGCGGGGGACCGCGTACTCCGCCGCCAGCGCCTCCACCCAGGCGCCGACCGGCGCCGCGCCGTCCGCGAGGTCGAGGATGCGCGACGCCACGTCGTTGAGCACCAGCACCTCGGCGGCCCGCTGGCGGACCACCACCGCCTCCCTGTCGATCGTGCGGTAGCGGATGTCGTCGTGCCGGCGGAGCACGGTGTCGAGGGCGATCATGGCAGGCTCTTCCGCAGCATATCCCAGAAGTCCCCCTCCCGAGAGAAGGTGAGGACGCCGGCCGGGGCGGCCCGCGCCAGGCCGCTCAGGTTGGCGGCCAGGCGCTCGCGGCGATGGGGATCGGCGTTGACGAAGGGGGAGCAGGCGAGGAGGAGGGCCGCCGCGCGGGCGGCGCTCAAGGGCCGGAAAGCCGCGGCAGGCCCCTTCTCGAGCTGCAGGAGGCCGCGCAGGGGGTAGGCCGGGGAGCCCGACCGGCGGTCCCCGACGTCGCCGGTGAAGGGCAATTTATCGACCCGCGCTCCGCCTCCAGGGAGAGGCGAAAGGGCGTTCAAGTCGTCCGACAGGACGGTCCTGCCGGCGGCCAGGCTCAGGCGGGAGAGCGTTGTCTTGCCGGCTCCCGAGGCGCCGAGGAAGAGGAAGGCCTGCCCGCCGTCGACGACGCCCGCGCTGTGGAGGAGCGCCCCGCCGAGCTCCGTCAGGCGGTAGGCGAGAAGGACCCGCAGGAAGTTCTCGAAGATCCCCGGGAAGAGCTCCTGCTCCGCCCTCCCCTTCCCGTCCTCGCAGGTCCAGAGGGAGCCGCTGAGGACGGGCGACCAATCCAGCCGGGCCATGATCCGTAGGCCGGCACAACGGACCGACCGGGGGGCGTGGTCGAAGTCGATGGCGTACTCCCAGCCACGGGTGTCGACCTCGCGAAAGTCGCCGGCGGCGACGGCGAAGAGCCGGCTCTGGACGCCGCCGGTGCCTCCCGCGGCCGCCGGCGCTCCGCAGAGCTCGCCGAACCGTTCGCGGACTTGGCTCTCCTGGGCAGCGGAGAGCCCGGAGACCTGGTAGGGGCCGCCGGGAAGCTCGAGGGACACCGAACGGCCGCCCCACGGCTCGCCGCTCCGGCGCGCCGGGAAGAGGTCGGGCAGGGCAAGGAAGGCCTCGCCGAAGCTCATCTCGCCAACCGCCGGGCGACGATTCCCAGAAACGCGAGGACCGACCGCACGCGGACCGTCGGCGGGGAGAGCTCGGGCCTCCCGCGCACTCGGCCGAGGATCCGCGCCAGCGGCACCGGCGGGTCGTGCGCGAAGCTGGCGTCGCCGCGGGTGACGCAGGCGATCCTCCCCCTCTCGCCGGCGGCGCGAAAGGGCCGGTAGCCGAGGAGGCGGTGGACGACGAGGCGTTCGTCGGCGGCGCGGAAGGCCACGACGTCCCCCGGCCAGTACAAGAGGGCGCGGACGACCTCGACCCGGTCGCCGTCGGCCAAGAGGGGCGCCATCGAGCCGCCGCGCACGGCGAGCGTCAACGGACCTTCGCGGGCGAGCTCGCGCAACGTCGAAAATAGCCGGCGCGGCGGAGCTTTAGAGCCTATTTTCATATGACTCATAAAACATAAAGCTGAAGGCAAATTAGTTTGACAACAACCCGGTGCGTCACTATCTTTTCACTATTCATCCAGAGCGGACCCGAACGCACCCCCAAAGGAGACGACGGAAATGAATCGACGACCGATTCTATTGCATGCCCCGATTCCGACCATCCCGACGATTCCGATCCTCCTCCTCCTCGCCGCCTGCCTGCTGCCGGCGCCCGCGGCGGCGCAGTTCGCGATCTGCGGCCAGGCCACGACCACCAACCTCCTCGTCACCGTCCAGTGCGGCGGCAGTCACGATCACTCCGATGACGACGTGCGCACGGGCGCCACCGGAGGCGTTTGGGCGGGACCCGGAGGGAGAGCGCACGGCGGCGCCGCCGCCAGCTTCGGCCGCTCCGCCGTCATCAACCTGCCGGCGGGAGATCACGGCGGCCACGACCATGCCTGCGGCAGCTCGACGAGCGTCGCGGCGAGCTCGCACGACGACGGGCACGAGCACGAGTGCGACGACTCGGTGACCAATTCGACGGCGGCGGACCACGGGGGGGATCACGGCGACGGCGGCGATGATCATGGCGACCATGGCGATCATGGGAGCTGCGGCAGCCAGGCCATCAACGGCGGCACCATCACGGTGTGGAACAATCAGACCAATCTCTTCGTCCTCTTCACCACCACCGGCGACTTCCTGCTGACGCAGACCCAGGTCGACGTCGCCACCTCTTTGGCCGGCATCGCGACCTGCTCGGGGGTCCCCCAGCCGGGATCGTTCCCCATCCAGATGACGCACAGCCCGAACGTCGCCTCCTTCCTCTACACCATCAGCCTCGGCAGCTGGACGACGGGCACACAGCTCTTCGTCGCCGCCCACTCCTCGGTCACCTCGCCGACCAAGGGCTCGGCGGACGGTTGGGGGTTCGGGCCGGCATTCTCCAGCCAATCCTGCGGCTCCAACCAGGCGAGCTACTTCACCTTCACCGTGCAGCCCTGCACGATCATCGAGTGAGGGCCTGAGATGGGGGCACCCGCCCCGCGAAGAGCGGATTGAGCTCGACCGCTAGCCGGAAGCTCTGGCGTGCCTCGGCGGCTTCTCCCGCCTGGAGCAGCGCCTCGCCCAGGTGCAGGTAGATCTCCGGATGAGGCTCGAGGGCGGCGGCCCGCCGGTAGGGCTCGATGGCCGCCCGCGGGCTGCCGCACAGCAGGTAGAGGCTGCCGCGGTCCATGGGGACCTCGAAGTCGGCCGGCGCCAGCTCGGCGGCGCGATCGAGGGCTTGGAGGTTCGCCGGCAGGAAGGCGCAGGGATCGCGGCCGGAGGCGACGGCGGCCACCGAGATCGCCTCGACCTGAACGAGGAGGCGGCTGGCCTCCAGGCGATCGTGCCAGCGGCGGCCCTGGGCGAGGACCGCCGCCGCCGCAAGGACGACGAGCGCCCAGGCGAAGGTTCGGCCTTTCAACCCGGGACCTCTTCCCCGGAGCTTTCAGCGGCGCGGAAGACCCAGGCCAGGAAGAGGAGCGCCGGGAAGGCGGTCAGGGCGACGCGGAAGGGGAACTGGGCGAGGGCCAGCACGGCGAGCGCGCCGGTGCCGGCCAGGGCGAACCCGCTTGCCGCTGCCTCGCCCGCTCCGGCCAGCCGCCGCAGCGCCGAGACCAGCATCCAGATTCCCCAGAGGAGGGCCGCCAGCCCGGGGACGCCGAGGTCGGCGGCGACCTCGAGGATCTCGCTGTGGGCGTTGACGAACACCGACTCGACCTGGCGGGGAAAGAACTGGACGCCGTCGGCCAGGAGGGCGAGCTTGGCGGGCGCGAACTCGGTGCGAAAGGCGCCCTGGCCCACTCCGGCCAGCGGGTGCTGGCGGAGCATCCAGGCCGCCGTCCGCCAGCCGTCGAGACGGCCGGTCAGGACGGAGTTCCAATCCCCCGCCGCCACCTCGCCCGCCTTCTCGGTCACCCGCGCCCGCAGCGGCGGCACCGCCAGCACGAGGACGGCGGCGAGGGCGAGCCCCGCCGCCGCCGCGGGGAGGCGCCAGCGGCGCGGCAGCAGGCTCCCCCACAGGAGCACGCTCCCGGTCAGCAGAGCGGCCAGGGCGGAGAGGGTCTGGGTCGCCGCCAGGGCGTAGAGGGCGATTGCGAGGGCGGCCGCGGTCGCCCATCGGCCCCTGCCGCCGCCCCGGAAGCGGCCCGCCAGCGCCCATTGGGCGACGAGGCAGGGGAGCACCAGATAGGCCCCGAGGTCGCCGGGGTTGCCCGCCGTCGAGGTGATGGCGAGCCTGCCGCCGGGAGCGAGGTCGAAGAAGCGGAGAGGCTGGTAGATGCCGTGGAACTGCAGGAGGCCCAGGAGGGCGAGGGCGGCGGCCGGCCAGAGCAGGCCGCGCAGCAGGCGCTCGAGCTGCGGCCGCGACAGCCCCAGGCTCCAGCCGACGAGGCAGGCGGCGCCGATCCACAGGTCGGCCAGGGCCTCGCGCAGATGGAGAGGATGGCGGGTGGTGGCGAGCCCGAGGGTGGCAACGGCCAGGAGAGGCGCCACGGCGCGGAGGACGGGAAGGCGCCAGAGGTCGCGCCCGTGGATCTCCGCCACTCCGCGCAGCCGCCAGGCCAGGAAGACGAGCGAAGCGAGGCCGAGCCACTCGCAGGCCATCAGCTTGGGAAGGCGGAAGGACTCCTTGGCGCTGGGTGCGACGAGGAGGGGCGGCAGGAGGACGAGCGCCCAGACGGCGAGCTCGCCGAGAAGCGGCCCGTGCACCGTCCCCTTCGCCGGACCGCGGGGCGGCTGGCGGCGAGGTCGCGGAGCCCGGGTCATCGCGGCGGGAGTATATGGGACGGCAGTCGGAGCGACCGGGCGCCGTAGACGACGAGCCGCACGGCGAGGTCGAAGGGGCGCGCCAGGCGGCGCCCGAGGTAGCCCCAGCGGGAAGCGGGGCGGCCGTAGATGGCGTCGACCTGGGCGCGGCTCAGGAAAAGCGTGCCGGCGAGGGCCCGCGCCAGCCGCGCCGGTGCCGGCCGGTCGCTCGGCAACACGGAGAAGAGCTCCAGCTTGAGGGCGGCGCGGTAGGCGGGGTCGAGGCGGCCGGCCAGCAGGTGGCGGAGGAGCTCTCCCTCGCCCCCCGCCATCCCACCTGTGAGGAGGACACCGGCGTCGTCCCCCGCGGCCAGCCGCCCGGCGAGCCCGAGGGCCGCCGCCGCCTCGGCCGCGGTCACGTCCTTCGCTACCCAGGCGCTCGCCAGGCGGGCGGTCTCCTCACCGGCCGCCGCCGGGCCGCCGCCCAGCCCGAGGTCGATGAGATCGCCGATCATCTTGAAGGGGGAGTAGGAGTCGGG
>DATNKQ010000078.1:0-10189 GCA_035603315.1 Thermoanaerobaculia bacterium | reverse complement strand
TTCGGCGAGCGCCAGGAAGTTGCTCCCCCGGCCGGAGAGGAGGATGCCGAGGCGGGCTTTCGGCCGGTGGCTCATGGGGGCGAGGTGTAGGTACCGGCGGCTACCTGCCGCCGCCTTCCTCGGCGGCTGCGGCGGCGAGGCCGAGGTCGTAGACCACCCCGGAACCGCCTTTCTGGACGGTGCCGATGAGGGCGGACCGTTGCTCGGCCTGGCGCAGCTGGGCCAGCACGTCGCGGAGGCCGTCGGGCGCGACCACCGCCACCATGCCGATCCCCATGTTGAAGACCCGGAACATCTCCTCGGTCTCCAGCTCGCCCTTCTCCTCGAGGTAGTGGAAGATCTCGGGGACCTCCCAGCTCCCCACCCGGATCTCCGCGCGCGTCCCCGCAGGCAGGATGCGCGGCAGGTTGTCCGTCAGGCCGCCGCCAGTGACGTGGGCGAGGCCGTGCAGGGCGGGGTGGCCGAGGAGGGAGCGGAGCGGCGCGAGGTAGGAGAGGTGCGGTGCAAGAAGGAGCTCCCCGACGGTCGCCTTCCCCGCCTCCCAGGGAGCGCGATCGCCGATCGCGAGCGCGAGCTCGTCGAAGAGGATGCGCCGCGCGAGCGAATAGCCGTTGGTGTGAAGGCCGGCCGAGGGAAGCCCCACGAGCACGTCCCCGGGGGAGATCCGCGAGCCGTCGAGGACCCGCGGCCGGTCGACGATGCCGACGATGAAGCCGGCGAGCTCGTAGTCCCCAGGCTGGTAGAAGCCCGGCATCTCGGCAGTCTCGCCGCCCAGGAGGGCGCAGCCGTTTTCCTTGCAGCCGGCGGCGACGCCCGCGATGAGCTCGACCATCCTCTCCGGCTCGAGCGCGCCGGCCCCCACGTAGTCGAGGAAGAAGAGCGGCGTCGCCCCCTGCACCAGGATGTCGTTGACGCAGTGGTTGACGAGATCGCGGCCGACCGTCGAGTAGTCGCCGGCCATCCGCGCCACGGCGAGCTTCGTGCCCACCCCGTCGGCGGAGGCGACGAGCACCGGCTCCGCCATCCCCGAGAGGTCCGGCCGGAAGAGCCCGCCGAAGCTCCCGATCTCGGACAGCACCCCGGGAGTGAACGTCGCCCGGGCGAGCTTCTTGACCTGCACGAGCCCCTTCTCCTTGGCGTCGATGTCGACGCCGGCGGCCTTGTAGGCGCTGGGTTTGGCGGGCTCAGGCATGCGGGCGTCGGGGTCCGGCCGAACTATACCGCACGCCCTTCGCCGCCGGCCCTGGCGCGGCGACTCCCCGTGCTACCATACGCCGCGTCCAAAAACCGACCTTCCAACACCCGCGGGAACCCCAATGTCCAACGAACTGATCTTCGGTTTCTACGTCTTCGTCCTGGCCGGCTTCTTGGGCTACCAGGTCATCTCCAAGGTGCCGCCGCTCCTGCACACTCCCCTGATGTCGGGGACCAACGCCATCTCCGGCATCTCGCTCGTCGGCTCGCTGGTCGCCGCCGGCGCGCAGTACGGCCGGCTGAGCACGATCCTGGGGTTCATCGCCGTCATCTGCGCCACCATCAACACCGTCGGCGGCTTCATGATCACCGACCGCATGCTGCGGATGTTCCGCAAGCGGCCCACCGACCGCCCATGAGCGCCTCTTCCCTCCGGCTCTTCTACCTCGTCGCCTCGGCCTGCTTCATCCTCACTCTCCAGGCGCTCTCCTCGCCCAAGCACGCGCGGCGGGGGAACCTCCTGGGGTCGATCGGGATGCTGATCGCCGTCGTCGGCACTCTCCTCTACAAGGAGATCATCAGCTTCCAGTGGATCGTGCCCGGCCTGGTGATCGGGTCGCTCATCGGCGCCTCGATGGCGATCTGGATGCCGATGACCAAGATGCCGGAGCGGATCGCGCTCTCGCACTCCTTCGGCGGCCTCGCGGCGGCGCTCGTCGGCGTCTCCGAGTACCACCATCGCGGCGCCGGGATCGACCGCGTCACCATGGCGGCGCTGGCGCTCGAGGTGTTCCTGGGCTTCCTCACCTTCACCGGCAGCCTGATGGCCTTCGGCAAGCTGCAGGGAGTGGTGACCGGCAGGCCCGTCACCTACAAGGGCCAGAACGCCGCCAACGGCATCCTCTTCTTCAGCGCCCTCGTCCTCCTCGTCCTGGTGGTTGCCGATCCCTCGCGGACGCCGCTCTTCTATCTCATGGGCGGGCTCGGCCTGACGGTAGGGGTGCTCTTCGTCCTCCCCATCGGCGGCGCCGACATGCCGGTCGTCATCTCGCTCCTGAACTCCTACGCCGGCCTGGCCGCCGCGGCGACCGGCTTCGCCCTCGGCAACTACGTCCTCATCATCGCCGGCGCGCTCGACGGCACCTCGGGGTTCCTGCTGTCGCTGAAGATGAGCAAGGCGATGAACCGCTCGTTCGCCAACGTCCTCTTCGGCGCCTTCGGCAGCTCGGGGGAGCCGGCGGTGGCGACCACCGGGGCGGCGGCGGGAGCGGCCTACAACCTGGCCACCGTCGAGGACGCGGTGGGCGTGCTCGACGCCGCGCAGTCGGTGATCGTCGTCCCCGGCTACGGGATGGCGGTCTCCCAGGCGCAGCACGCGGTGCGCGAGCTGGGGGCGCTCTTGGAGACCAAGGGAGCGATGGTCAAGTATGCAGTGCACCCGGTGGCCGGGCGCATGCCCGGGCACATGAACGTGCTCCTCGCCGAGGCCAACGTCCCCTACGATCAGCTCTTCGACATCGAGGCCATCAACGACGAGTTCGCGCGCACCGACGCCGTGCTAGTGGTGGGCGCCAACGACGTCGTCAACCCGGCAGCCAAGGACAACCCGGGGAGCCCGATCTTCGGCATGCCGGTCTTCAACGTCGACCAGGCGCGCGCGGTGATCGTCCTCAAGCGCAGCGTCAACACGGGCTTCGCCGGGATCGAGAACGAGCTCTTCTCCCGCCCCAACACCATGATGGTCCTGGGCGACGCCAAGCAGACCCTGCGCGAGATGACTGCGGGGCTGAAGGGCTAGGCGGCAGAAAAGATTTCGCCGCTCGGAGCCCTCCTGCCCTACTGATCCCTCGGCCTCCCGCTGCGGTTCAGCGCGGGAAGGCCTCCGGCAGACCCGCGTCGACCGGCAGGGTCGCCCCCGTCGTCGGCGTCAGGTTGGAGGCGAAGAAGACTACCGCGTTGCCGACGTGCTCTCCCGTGAGGCGGACCTTCAAGAGGCTGCGCCGGCGGTAGAAGTCCGCCAGGTCCGCGGGCTCGAGGCCGCGAGCGCGGGCGCGGTCGGGGCCGATCTCCCGCCAGAGGCCGGACGGTTGCTCGGCGGTGCCGAAGATGGCGTCGGGATTGACGGAGTTGACCCGAATGCCGTCGGCGGCAAGCTCCAGGGCCGCCACCTTGCCGAGCTGCGCCGCCGCCGCCTTGGAGGCGCTGTAGGCGGCGAACTCGGCTCCGGGCGCGAAGACGTTCTTCGAGGCAATGACGACGACGTTGCCGCCGGTGCCCTGGCGGCGCAGGAGACGGGCGGCCTCACGGAGGGTCAGGAAGACGCCGGTCGAGTTGACTTCCTGCACCTGCCGCCAATCGGCGAGCGCCAGGTCGGCGAGCGGCCCCGAGCGGGCGATGCCGGCGTTGGGCACCACGACGTCGGCGCCGCCGAAGCGGCGGCAGACCTTGGCGAAGGCGCGCGCCGTCGACTCCTCGCCGGTGACGTCGTGGACGATCGCCTCGACCGCCGCCTCCCCGTGCTTCTCGGCCAGGCGGCGGGCGGTGGCGGCCAGCGCCTCCTCGTCGCGGTCGAGGAGGGCGACGTGGCAGCCGGCCTCCAGGAGCTTGCCGGCGATGGCGCTCCCCAGTGCGCCGGCCGCGCCGGTCACCATCGCCACCTGGCGGGCCAGGACCTTCTCCTTCACCTTGCCGAGCTTGGCCTGCTCCAGGCTCCAGTACTCGACGTCGAAGAGGTCGAGATCCGGCAGGCCCTCGTACTCGCCGGTCTCGTGGACTCGGCTCTTGGTGCGCATCGTATGGCGGTAGATGTCGGCGGCGATCCGCGCCTCGGCGCGGCTGGCGCCGGCGGTGAACATCCCAACGCCGGGGACGAGGATCACCCGCGGCAGCGGATCGAGCGCGCGGCGCTCCCCCCGCGCCGCCACGCCGGCCGCGAAGTAGGCGCGATAGTCGCGCACGTAGCCTTCGAGCACCGCCTCGATCGCCCGCGTCCAGGGCTCGGTGTCGAGGCCGTCCGGATTGGCCACGATCATCGGCCGCGGCTTGGTGCGGATCGAGTGATCGGGGGTGAGCGGGTTGCTCCGCGCCAGCGCCTCCATGTCGGGAGAGCTCACCCAGGCAAGGACCTCCTCGTCACCCGCCCACTCGACGATCATGCGGCGGAAGGGGCGATCCGGATCGCCGCTCTCCTGCGCCAGCCGGCCGCGGAGGAGCGGCGCGATGACCGCCGCAGCGTCCGCCGGCGCGACGGAGGGAGGAGAGCCGAGAGCAAAGCTCCGCCGCCGGTTCCCCACCAGCCAGCGCTCCGCCAGGTCGACCAACTCGACGTGGCGCTCGTAGCTCTCCCGCGCCGTCTCCCCCCAGGTAAAGAGGCCGTGCTTCAAGAGGACGAGGCCGGAGCAGCCAGGCGTCCGGTCGTGCGCCTCGGCCGCGGCGAGCGACAGCGCGAAGCCGGGCATGACGTAGGGGACGATCCCCACCCGCTCGCCGTAGACCGCCCGCACCACCTCCTCGCCGCCGATGCGGTTGGTGAGCGCGAGGACGGCGTCGGCGTGCGAGTGGTCGACGAACTTGGCCGGCAGGAAGGCGTGAAGGAGAGCTTCGACCGAGGGGGTCGGCGCGTCGGCGCGGAAGAGGTGGGTCCGCTGCTGGTTCACCATCTCCTCGTCGGAGAGGCTGGGGAGCCGCCGCAGGCGGCGCAGGGCCGCCAGATCCATCCCCGGCAGCCCTTCCGGGGCGATGGTGTCGAGGTTCCAGCCCGACCCCTTGACGAAGATCGCCGGCACCTCCTCGCCCAGGAGGTCGCGGAAGGTCGACTTGACCGAGGTGTTGCCACCGCCATGGAGCACGAGGTCGGGCTCGGCGCCGATCAGCCGCGAGGTGTAGACGCGGAGGGCGAGATCTTCCCCGTGCGCGGCGTAGCGCTCGACGAACGAGCGGGCCTCGTCGTCGAACCAGCGCGACCGCATCGCTAGCCCTCCTCCAGCCATTCCCGCGGCCGGAGGAAATCCTCGAGCGCGGCCTCGGGAGTCCCGGCGGCGGGCCGCCAGTTGTAGCGGAAGCGCAGCTCGGGCGGCAGCGACATGAGGATCGACTCCGTCCGCCCGCCCGACTGCAGGCCGAAGAGGGTGCCGCGGTCGTAGAGGAGGTTGAACTCGACGTAGCGCCCGCGGCGATAGAGCTGGAAGTCGCGCTCGCGCTCGCTGTAGGGAGTGTCCTTGCGCCGCGCGAGGATCGGCAGGTAAGCGGCGAGGAAGCCGTCGCCCGCGGCGCGCAGGAAGGCGAAGGAGCGCTCGAAACCCCAGTCGCTGAGATCGTCGAAGAAGAGCCCGCCGACCCCTCGCGTCTCGCCCCGGTGGCGGAGGTAGAAGTACTTGTCGCACCAGCGCTTGAAGCGCGGGTAGACGTCGGCGCCGAAGGGCAGGCAGAGATCGCGGGCGGTGCGGTGCCAGTGCACCGCGTCCTCCATGAAGGGGTAGAAGGGGGTGAGGTCGAAGCCGCCGCCGAACCACCAGACCGGCTCGCTGCTGTGCTTGCCGGCGATGAAGAAGCGGACGTTCAGGTGGGTGGTGGGGACGTAGGGGTTCCGCGGATGGAGGATGAGCGACACCCCCAGCGCCTCGAAGTCAAGTCCGGCAAGCTCCGGACGGTTGGCCACCGCCGAAGCCGGAAGGGAAGGCCCGTGGATGTGCGAGAAGCCCACCCCCGCCTGCTCGAAGACCGCGCCCCCGGCCATCACCCGTGACCGTCCGCCTCCACCCTCCGCCCGCTCCCAGACGTCCTCCCGGAAGCGCTCCTCCCCCTCCTCCGCCTCGATCGCCCGGCAGAGCCGCTCCTGCAGATCCAGCAGATAGGGCTGAACCGCCCCCGTATCGTCCCCGGTAGCCACGGCGGGGAGAGTCTAGCCCAGGCGGGGCGAAAGGCATGGCGGCGAACTATGGACGCTGATCGCCGCGGCAATCACAGGCTCAAATTGATCTGAGGGAGGCCAGACACTAGACTGGCGCTGATCCGACTTCAGTGAACCGACGATGAGGACTCTATGCTGCGCGCCGAGGTGAAGCCGAAATTGCTCCGCTGGGCTCGCGAGCGCGCGAGGTTCGACCTCGACGCCCTGGCCCAACGGTATCCGGCGCTCCCGGCGTGGGAGAGCGGGAAGGCCCATCCGACCCTCAAGCAGCTGGAGAGCTTCGCCAAGGCTACCCACACTCCCGTCGGATTCTTTTTCCTACCTGAGCCTCCGGTCGAGCGGATTCCGATCCCGGACTTTCGTACGATGGGCAGCGGGCGTATCGAGCGCCCGAGCCCGGACCTGCTCGATACGCTCTACCTCTGCCAGCAACGCCAAGAGTGGTACCGCGATTTCGCTCGCCTGGAAGGGGAAGGTCCCCTCCCGTTCGTCGGCTCGGCGAATCTCGAGAGCGACGCCGAGCGCATGGCGGCCGGCATACGGACCGCGCTAGGGTTCGACCTCGACGAGCGCCGCCAGATGCCGAGCTGGACCGATGCCCTCCGCCGCTTCATCGAACAGGCAGACGAGCTGGGCGTTTTGGTGATGGTGTGCGGCGTCGTCGGCAGCAACAATCGGCGTCCGCTCGAGCCGGAAGAATTCCGCGGATTCGCGCTCTCCGATCCCGTGGCGCCGCTCGTGTTCATCAACGGCGCCGACACCAAGGCGGCGCAAATGTTCACTCTGGCCCACGAGTTGGCGCACATCTGGCTCGGCCAGTCCGCCCTCTCGGATGTCGCACCGATCTCCGCTCCCGCGCACCGAGTCGAGATCTGGTGCAATCGTGTCGCCGCCGAGCTTCTGGTTCCCCTCGCCGTCCTCCGAGCCGAGTATCGAAAAGAGTCGGCGTTGCGCGATGAGCTTGACCGCTTGGCCCGCCGGTTCAAGGTGAGCACGTTGGTCGTCCTACGGCGGATCTTCGATGTCGGCGGCCTCAGCCGCGAGTCGTTTCAGGCTGCCTATGAGAGTGAGCTCGAAAGACTGCGCGCGCTTCCAAAGGGGAGCGGCGGCGACTTCTACTTGACGCTCGGAGCGCGTGCGAGCAAGCGTTTCGCCCGCGCGCTGGTCGTCAGCACGCTCGAAGGGCGATCCTCCTTCACCGAGGCCTTTCGCCTCCTCGGTTTCCGAAAGATGGCGACCTTCCGCGACCTTGGACAGAGACTCGGGCTGGTCGTCTGATGGCCTACTTGCTCGATGCGGACGTATTCATCCGCGCCAAGAACTTGCACTACGGCCTCGACTTCTGTCCGGCTTTCTGGGACTGGCTCGTCGCCGGCAACGCCGCTGGTGAGGTATTCAGCGTCGAGAAGGTCGGCGACGAGGTGCGGGCTGTCGCGGACGAATTATCGGAATGGGCCGAGGCACGGCAGACGACTTTCTTTCTTCGGCCGGATGCTGCGGTTTTCCCGTCTCTCGAGAGGGTCAGCAGGTGGGCGGAAGGACAACGGTACGAGCCGTCCGCGGTCAGCACGTTCCTGCAGGTGGCTGACTACTTTCTCGTCGCGCAGGCTCATGCAGGAACACACACTGTCGTCACGCATGAGATTCCTTCCCCATCGACCCGGAAGATCAAGATCCCGGATGCCTGCATCGGTTTGGGGATCAAGTGCATGACACCGTTCCAGATGTTGCGGCTCGAAAGAGCAAGGTTCGTCCTGGGGCAGCAGCCATGAAGTACACCAGCGAAGCCGCTTTCAAAGGGGCCGGAGGCCGCCGGCCGGAACACCGGGCCGATGGCCAGGATTTCGGCTGGATGGTCGGCCCTACTCGCGCTCTTCCGCCCGGATGGGGAACAGCTCGGCCTGGCGCTTGTCCTCGGCGGAGATGGGGACGCGGTAGTCGCCGGTCCAGCAGGCCGTGCAGTAGCTCTCGCGCGGGCCGCTCATGCAGCCGAGGAGGCCGTCGAGGGAGAGGTAGGCGAGGGTGTCGGCTCCCACGAAGCGGCGGATCTCCTCGACGCTGTGGGAGGAGGCGATGAGCTCCGCGCGGGTCGGGGTGTCGATCCCGTAGTGGCAGGGCCAGGCGGTCGGCGGGGCGGAGATCCTGAGGTGGACCTCGGCGGCGCCGGCGTCCTTCATCATGCGCACGATCTTCCGCGAGGTCGTGCCGCGCACGATCGAGTCGTCGACCAGCACCACCCGCTTGCCGCCGATCAGCTCGCGCACCGGATTCAGCTTGATCTTCACCCCGAAGTGGCGGATCGACTGCTTGGGCTCGATGAAGGTGCGGCCCACGTAGTGGTTGCGGATGAGGCCGAACTCGAGCGGCAGACCGGACTCGCGGCTGTAGCCCAGGGCGGCGAAGAGTCCGCTGTCGGGCACCGGCACGACGATGTCGGCGACCGCCGGCGCCTCCCGTGCCAGCCGCTCGCCCATCTTGAGCCGCGCCTGCGAGACCGAGTCGCCGAACACCCGGCTGTCGGGGCGCGCGAAGTAGACGTGCTCGAAGACGCAGCGCGTGGGCTCGGGCCGCTGGCTCAGATGGAAGCTCTCCACCTGGTCCGTGCGGCCGTGGCGGGAGACCAGCACCTCGCCGGGCTCGAGCTCGCGCACCGGCCGCGCCTCCAGGAGGTCGAAGGCGCAGCTCTCGGAGGCGAAACAGGGGCAGCCGGCGGCGTCGCCCAGGGCGAGCGGGCGGAAGCCGTAGGGATCGCGGGCCGCCGCCAGGCCGTTGTTGGTGATGAGGAGGAGCGAGTAGGCGCCCCGCACCTCTTCGAGCGCCAGCATGAAGGACTCGATGACGTCGCGGCGCGGGTTGCGCGCCATGAGGTGGAGGATGACCTCGGTGTCGCTGGTGGTCTGGAAGATCGAGCCCTCGCTCTCCAGGCGCTGGCGGATCTCGACGGCGTTCGTCAGGTTGCCGTTGTGGACGATGGCGAGCGGCCCCATCGAGGTCTTGACGACGATCGGCTGGGCGTTGGCGATGACGCTCGAGCCGGCGGTCGAGTAGCGGGTGTGGCCCAGGGCGCGGCGGCCGGGGAGGCGGGCCAGCACCTTCTCCTTGAAGACATCGGAGACGTGCCCCATGCCGCGCTCGACGTGGAGCTGCTTCTCGTCCCAGGAGACGATGCCGGCGCTCTCCTGACCGCGATGCTGGAGGGCGTAGAGCCCCAGGTAGGTCAGGTTGGCAGCGTCGTCGCAGCCGTCGATGCCGAAGATGCCGCACATGGCGTTATCTCAAATCTCCAGTCTCGGTTGCGGTGCCGCGAGAGATGCCTCGCGTACAGCGTAACGGAAGCGTACAGCAAGAAATTCTCCTCTACAGCCCGAGCGCCTTCGGCAGCGCCGTCGACCAGATGGCGTGCAGGTCGGCGACCGCCGCCTTCAGGGTCTCGCCGCCGGCGCGGACGACGAGGTCCCCGCCGCCCACCTCGCCGATCTCCAGGGCCGGCACGCCGACCTCCTCGGCAGCCCGCAGCACGCGGTCGAGAGAGGCCGGGTTGGCGGCGACGATCGCCCGCGCCTGGGTCTCCGAGAAGAGCTCGACGCCGGTGAGCGGCACCTCGACCGTCGCCCCCAGCCGCCGCCCGAAGCAGGCTTCGGCCAAGGCGACGGCGAGCCCCCCTTCCGCGAGGTCGTGGGCGGTGTGGACGAGCCCCGAGTAGACGAGGCGCCGGAGCAGCTCCGCCAGGTCGCGCTCGGCGTCGAGGTCGACCGCCGGCGGCAACCCCTGCTCGACGCCGTAGAGGAGCCGCAGGTAGGCCGAGCCGCCGAACTCCGCGCGGTCCTTCCCCAGCAGCACGATGCGATCGTCGGCGCTCAGGAAGTAGGCCTCGGGGAGGTTGGCGAGGGTGGGGATGACGCCGACCATCGCCACCGTCGGCGTGGGGTGGATCGAGCGCCCCTCGGTCTCGTTGTAGAAGGAGACGTTGCCGGAGACGACCGGCACCGCGAAGGCGCGGCAGGCCTCGCTCATGCCGCGGACCGCCTCGCGGAACTGCCAGGAGATCTCCGCCACCTCGGGGTTGCCGAAGTTGAGGCAGTCGGT
>DATNKQ010000076.1:0-6736 GCA_035603315.1 Thermoanaerobaculia bacterium | reverse complement strand
TCTTCGTGCCGCGGCTCTGCCGGCTGGTGCTGCCGGACATGCGCGAGCGCCGGTGGGGGCGGATCGTCGCCATCAACTCGGTCTCCACCCGCCAGCCGATCGCCGGCCTGGCGCTGTCGAACGCCCTGCGTCCGGCCGTCGTCGGCTACCTGAAGACGCTGTCGCAGGAGGTGGCGGCCGAGGGAATCACCGTCAACGCCGTGCTGCCCGGCTACACCCGCACCGAGCGCCAGGAGGAACTCGCGCGGAGCACCGCCGAGCGCACCGGCCGCCCGCTCGAGGAGGTCATGGCCGGCTGGACCACCCTCTCCCCCATGGGCCGCCTCGGCGAGCCGGAAGAGATCGCTGCCGTGATCTCCTTCCTCTGCTCCCCCGCCGCCTCTTACCTCACCGGCCAGGCCATCGCCGTCGACGGCGGCTACGTCAAGGGCCTGCTGTAGCCGATCGGGCCGCCGCGTCTCCCGGCGTCCGCATCACCACGCTGATGGAGCCGTTGTTCTCGAGGATGGCCGAGCGGACGTCCTCGACGCAGGTGCAACCGGACTGGCGCAGCGCCGCGTCGAGCTCGTGGCGGGTCAGCTTCGAGGCCGCCATCACCTCTTCGTAGAGCTTGCCGTTGTGGATCAGCACCTGCGGCCGGCCCTCGATGATCGCCTCCAGCTTCTTATTGCGGTAGGTCGCCAAGCTGACGACATAGTTGAGGCCGACCAGCGTCGTGGCGGCGATCAGCCCGCCGATCAGAGAGTTGTCCCCGGCGTTCATCGAGTTCTGCACGGCGTTCGAGAGGACGAGGAGGAGCACGAGATCGAAGGGCGCGAGCTGTCCGACCTGCCGCTTGCCGGTGACGCGCAGAAGAATCAACAGGAAGACGTAGACGACGGCGCTGCGGACGACCAGCTCCCACCAGGGCACCGCGATGTTCCACATGGGGACGCCTCCTCGTCGCGGCCGGAAGGAAGCTCCTCGGGAGGAGTCCGCGCGCGCTCCGCGATGCTGTCAGGCTTCGCGCCCGCGGTCAAAGCTTGGGACAGGCCGCCGCCGGCGGATTGGCGGGCCATTTGGGCTGCTCTTTCTGCATCGTGCGGTAGAAGTGCTCGTTGGCGAAGGCGTCTCCCGCCGGCGTGGCGGCCGACCAGATGCTCTTACAGGCGTCCTTCCGGCAGTCGCCGCCCAAGGTCTTCGCGGGCCCCGTCTGCACCGGGCAGTCGCAGACGGCCTTCTTGGGGTCCTTCTCGTCGACGACGCAGGGAGCGCCGTAGCACCAAGCCCACGCCGTCTTGGGATCGTCGCAGGAGAGGGTCTTCTCCTTGTCGTTGAAGAGGTTCGAGTAGGTCGAGATGAGGTAGGTCCGGCCGCCCTGCTGGATCGGCGCCCGGTCCGCGCAGGCGCCCGGCCCCATCGACCACCCCTGGACCACCTCACACGAGCAGAGGGCGTAGTCGGCGGCGTAGGTGCCCAGCCGGGCGAGCGTCGGGATCGGCCTGCAGGGCGCCTTGATGCAGAGAGCATAGGTGCCCTGGCAGAAAGTCGCCTGCTCGCTGGCGGCGCGGACGGCGCCGGCGAAGAGGGCAGACGACGCCACCAGGCACAGGAGGATCCACACGGGCAACGACGTCTTCGGTTCACGAGCTCCGCACGCGGAATCGGCCATGGACAGCCTCCTCGAGAAAGAGATAAAGCCTTGCGCAATAAAGTTTGAGCAGAAGGTACTGCAACCCCGATTCCGGGTCAAGGTTTAGCCGCTTTCCGCTCGGTCGGCTCGATGGCCCGTTCCAGCGGCCCAACGGCCGCCCGACCGCCTAGGACTACCTTGCGTCCCTACCGCCGATCGCCACGTCACCCGATAAACGCTTGCCGCCTCTCCCGAGTAGAGGGGTGGTGAGAACGGCACGGATGATCGTCACAGCCGCAGTGAAAACGGACGACGACGGAAGATCGACAGCCCTGCTCCTCGCCACCATCCGCGCGGCGCGGGGCGGCGACGAAAGGGCTTTCGAGGAGCTGATGATGGCAACGGAAAGGCGGGTGGCGCTCTTGGCGTGGCGGATCTTGGGCGACGCCGAGGAGGTGAAGGAAGCGGTGCAGGAGACCTTCCTCTGCGTCTTCCGCCACCTCGGCCGCTACGATGAGGGGCGCGACTTCTTCGGCTGGCTCTTCTCGATCGCCGTCAACGTCTGCCGCGACCTCGACCGGCGCCGCCGCCGGCGCCGCATCTTCACCTCCATCGACGATACGCCGCATCCCGCGGGCGACGAGTCGCCCGACGAGGCCATCGGCCGGCGGCGTGAGATTGCGCTCCTTACGCGGGCGATCGACGCCCTGCCGGAGAAGGAGCGCCTGGCCATCCTGCTGCGCGAGGTCCAGGAGCTGTCGACCGACCAGGTGGCGGCGATCCTCGGCAGCCGGCCGGCGACGGTGCGGGTGCAGATCAGCCGGGCCCGCGCGAAATTGCGGCAGTGGATGGAAGCGCGACGGGGAGGAGGACGACCATGAACGAGAAGCTGCCTTTCAAGGACGTGCGCGTAAAGCAGCCGCTGACCGACGCCGACTTCGCTGCCATCCGCGCCACCGTCCTGGCACAGGTGGCGAGGCGCCGGCGGTTCCCCATGGCTCGCCTCGCCCTGGCGGCCACGATCGTCGCCGCCATCGCCCTGGGCGCGTTCGTCGCGCTGCACCGTCCGCCGCAGCACCTCGCGGCGCGGATCGCGCCGCCCTCGCACCGGCCGCTCCCGTCGATCACGGCGACGCCGACCACCCCGGCAATCGCCGCCGCGGCGCCGCTCGCGGAGGCGCCGGCGACCCAGCCGGCGCGCCGCCGCCGCCGTCATCCCGTCGCGCCGCCGCAACCGATGCTCGCCGCCACCGGTGATGAGCAAGCCGCCATCACCTTTCAACTGCAGACGTCGAATCCCGACATCCGCATCATCTGGATCGAGAGGAGCTCGAAATGAAACGCGTTCCCGCCCTGCTCGCCGTTTTCCTGCTCGCCGCGTCGGCCGCCCTCGCCGAGGAGGCGAAGCTCGACGAGTACAACAGCACCAAGGAGTTCAAGAACAAGATCTTCGAGCTCCACAGCCGCGACCCGCAGGTGATCGCCGCCTCCGTGAGGCTTCTCGGCAGCGGGTTCAAAGGAGCGGCGCTGAGTGTCAACGGGCAGCTCCACACCATCACCGTGCGCGACTTCCCCGAGAACCTCGCCGCCATCGAGGAGGCCATCAAGCGTCTCGATCAACCTGCCGCCGAGGCGCCGGACGTCGAGCTCAGGATCTGGGTCCTCATCGGCTCGAAGTCGCCGATCGAGAATGCGCCGGCCCTGCCGGACGACCTCGCGCCGGTCGTCAACGAGCTACGCTCGACGCTGCGCTATTCGCACTACGCGCTGCTGACGGCGGCGGTCCATCGCACCAAGCCGGGCGACGGGATCGACAGCTCCGGCATCGCCGAGCCGGCCGCCCTGGGCATCGCCACCCGCGAGCGGCAGCCGATCTTCTACAGCTATCGCCTGCGGCAGCTGGCGGTGGGAACGACGGGCGATCGCCCGGCGCTGACGGCCGAGACCTTCCGCTTCTCGATGAAGGTGCCGGTCGACGTCGGTTCGGCGACTCAGTACCAGGACGTCGGGTTCGAGACTCCGGTCACCATCCGCGACAAGGAAAAGGTGGTCATCGGCACGACGACCATGGGCGATAAGGCCCTCATCGTCGTCGTCACCGCGAACCTGAAGTCGAGATCCTAATCCCCTTGCGGGCAATCGCTGGCGCTCGCCACGGCGCCATGGCTCGCGGGCGCGGCGAGAGCGGCGAGCTCGGCGATGCCGCGCTCCAGGCGGCTGGCGAGTTCGGGGAGGGCCGCGGCGTCGACGGAGCAGTGGGCGATGCGAAGGTAGCGGGGCTCGATCGAGATGAGACCGGTGTCCTGGCGGGCCAGGAGGTGACGGCGAACCTCGTTGGGGGGGATGCCGAGGGCGGGGTCGACCTCGACGAGCGCGAAGCAGCCGGCGTTGAAGGGCAGGACGCGGAAGAGGCCCTCCCCGACGCCCGTCCTGTCGAAGGCGCCGCGGAGAGCCCGGTAGCGCCCTTCCAGGAGGGCCCGCACCGCCTCGACCTGGTCCGCGATCCCCGGGTCGCGCAGGGCCTGAAGGAGGATCACCTGGCTGGCGGACGGCGGCGAGCCGACGGTCGCCCGCACCAGCGCCGCGAGCTTCCTCTCGAGCGCGCCCGCGGCGGCGGAGTCGGGCGGCAGGGCAAAGGTGAGGAAGCCGACACGCCCACCGAAGAACGAAAACTCCTTCGTGCCGCCATCGATCTTGACCGGCACCAGATCGGGGTGGGCGCCGGCCAGCTCCCAGAACATCGATCTGCGCGGCACGTCCTCGAAGACAAGCCCCGCGTAGGCGTCGTCGCAGAGCACCACCAACGGCCGCCGGCCCGCCTCGCCGACCAGCGACTCGCGGAGCTGCCGCCGCTCCAGAACGGTAGGCGAGTAGCCGCCAGGGTTCGAGGGGAGGTTGAGGATGGCCACCGCCGGCTCTCCCGGCGGCAGCGCCGCCAGCGCCTCGGCGCAGGCCCTAGGATGGAAGCGCCCGCCCCGGTAAGCCGGCGCGGTCAGGATGCGCGCCCCCGTGCGCACGGCGAAGGTCTGCCGGTAGTTACCCCAGAAAGGCTCCGGCACCGCGACCGCCCGACCGGGGCCGCCGAAGAGGTCGGCGGCGAGCGCCAGCCCATGGGCGAGGCCGGCCGTGGTCCAGGGTAGGGTCGATAGCTGATCGGGGGAGATCTGCCGCCGCTGCCAGTCGCGCCAGCGCCGCCGCGTCTCCGGCAGGCCGCCGGCCGGCGAAGCCTCGGCCGCCAGCCGCAGGTCCGCGGACGACAGGCCCGAGAGCGCGGCGGCAAGGGCGGGCGGCGGCGCGGCAATCGAGGCAGGCGAGGCGGCCGTCCGCACCGGCACACCGGCCCGGCGGCCGAGGGGCGAGAGGGCGCGGAACAGGGCCGGCGCCTCGCGCTCGAGGGCGGCATTGATCTCGGCGGCGGTATCGGGCAGGGGGGGCAAGGCTCCTCCGTTCGGTCGCCAGGAGTATATCCGCGACCTCCGGCGGCCCCGGTTTGCGCCGCGCCAGAAGTCCGATAAGGTTCGCCTCCGAAGAACATTGGCGAAACCGATGCGGCGCCCCCGGATCTCCTGGACCTCCGCAGCCCTGGCGGGCGCGCTGTGCGGTCTCTCCCTCCACGGAACTGCGATGCCCGAACCGATCTCCTATACCCTTCGCTTTCCCGCCCCCCAGACCCATACTTTCGACGTCGAGACCCGCTTCGCCACCGGCGGCAGCGCGGAGATCGAGCTGCGCATGGCGGTATGGACGCCGGGGTCCTACCTCGTCCGCGAGTTCGCGCGCAACATTGAGGAGATCTCGGCGAGCGGCGAGGACGGCGCCCCGCTCGCCATCCGGAAGAACAGCAAGAACCGCTGGCTCCTGGCGACTGGCGGACGGCCGCGGGTGGTCGTCCGCTACCGCCTCTACGCCCGCGAGATGTCGGTGCGGACGAACTTCGTGGACGCCGGCTTCGCCATCCTGAACGGCGCCCCGACCTTCCTCGCGCCGGTGGGGAGCGAGGGCCGCCCCTACGAGGTGCGGCTGATCCTGCCGCCCGTCTGGAAGACCGCGGTGAGCGCCTTGCCGGCGCTGCCCGCGGCCGCCGGCGAGAGCGCCTTCCTGGCGGACGACTTCGACACCCTCGTCGACTCGCCGATCTACGCCGGCAACCCGCGCCTCTACGAGTTCGAGGCGGAGGGCCGGAAACACCTCCTGGTGGACGAGGGGGAAGGGGACGGCGAGATCTGGAACGGCCGCGAGCGGGCGGCCGACCTCGAGCGGCTGGTGCGCGAGGAGATCGCCTTCTGGGGCTTCGCGCCCTATCCGCGGTACGTCTTCTTCAACCTCATCACCGAGGAGAGCGGCGGGCTCGAGCACAAGAACTCGACGGTGATGATGACCAGCCGCTGGCGCTCGCGCACCCGCGACGGGCGCCTCGACTGGCTGGGCCTCGCCGGCCACGAGCTCTTCCACGCCTGGAACGTCAAGCGCCTGCGTCCGGTCGAGCTCGGCCCCTTCGACTACGAGCACGAGGCCTATACCGAAGGCCTGTGGGTGGCGGAGGGACTGACCTCCTACTACGACGACCTGCTCATCGCCCGCGCCGGCCTCGCCACCCGCGACGAGTATCTGAAGCGCCTGTCGAAGCCCATCGAGACCCTGCAGACGACGCCCGGCCGGCTCGTGCAGTCGCTGCGGGCGGCCTCCTACGACGCCTGGATCAAGTATTACCGTCGCGACGAGGGCTCGATCAACTCGGGTGTGAGCTACTACTCCAAGGGCGCGGTGGTCGCCTTCCTCTTAGACGTCCGCGTGCGCCGCGCCACGGCCGGCGCCCATAGTCTGGACGACGCCCTCCGCCTCGCCTACCAGCGCTACTCGGGAGCGCGCGGATACACCGAGGACGACCTGCGGAAGACCATCGAAGAGGTGGCCGGCATCGACCTCCGTGACTGGTTCGAGCGGGCGCTGGGATCGACCGCCGAGCTCGACTACCGGGAGGCTCTGGACTGGTTCGGCCTGCGCTTCATGGAGAGCAAAGAGCGCGAGGAGAACGGCGAGGAGGAAGGGGCGCGCGAGAAGGAACCGAAGGAGCCCGCCGGCTGGCTGGGGCTCGACACCGAGGTGCACAAGGGGCGCCTCGTC
>DATNKQ010000223.1:0-5108 GCA_035603315.1 Thermoanaerobaculia bacterium | reverse complement strand
GCTCGCCGGGCTGCCCAAGTCGGCGCCGCCGGTCGGCGAGGAGAGGTTGAGATGGATCGTCGCGTTCGGCTCGACCAGGGAGTCGTCGACGAGGTGGACGCTGAAAGTCTTGTTGGCGCTGTCGTGGTCGGCCCAGGTGAGAGTGCCGGAGGCCGCGGTGTAGTCGCCCGGCGCCTTCGCCGTGCCGTCGGCGGTGGCGTACTGCACCGAGACCTGGCCGTCGCTGCCGCCGGTGCGGCTGACCGTGATCACCGCGCTGCCGCCCCCTTCGCTCAGGCTGTAGTTGGGGCTGCTGAAGCGGAGGGTGCCCGGCAGCGGCTGGGGCGGCGGCGATGCCAGGACGGTGATCGAGCCGACCATGCCCATGCTGCCGTGGGTCTCGCAGTGATAGTTGATGGTGCCGGCCGTGTTGAAGGTGCGGGTGAAGCTCCAGGCCGCCGTCGACGGCGAGCCGTTGCCGCCGGTGTCGTCGCAGCCGTTGGCGCAACGGAAGCTGTTGTCGTCGGCATGGACGTCGTGATTCCCCCCCGAGACGTTGGTCCAGGTGACGGAATCGCCGGCGTGGATCTGCAGGGTGCTGGGCATGAAGTTGTTGTAGTAACCGCCCGGGTCGCCCGCGTGCACGGTGAAGTTGGCGGCCTGCGCCGGCCCGGCGAGGCAGACGGTCGAGAGAGCTAGCAGGCCGAGGAATATAAAGTGTTGGCGCATCGCGATCTCCGGTGGTCGTTCGGAAATGAGTCTCATGTGCCCGCGGCGAAGGCGGTCTCGCCACGATCCGATCGTGTCGAGGTGGTCGAAGCGTGCGATCCTCTGGTCAGTAGCCTGCGGGGGGTGGCGGCGCCGCGTTGCCCACCCGCACCGAGCCCTGCATCATGCAGCAGGCCCCGTGCACCAGGCAGTAATAGGTGTGGGTCGCGCCGGCGTCGTTGAACATGTGGTCGAAGGTCGACCCCGCCGGCGCCAGGCCGTTGGCGCCGCTGTTGAAAGCGCCGTCGTTGGCGGTGACGGTATGGGCAGGGTTGGCGCCGACCCTCACCCAGTGCACGGTGTCGCCCGGCTGGACGACGATGGACTTCGGCGAGAAATAGTTGTCGAAGACCTGCACGACGACGGTCTGGGGAGTGGGGGCCGGCTCGGTCGGTGACTTCCCTCCGCCGCCGCCGCAGGAGACCAGCAGGATCGAACCGACGGCCAGAGCCAGGCCTTGCAAGCGAGTCATCGTCTTCCTCCTTCCCGCCGGAAGCGGGATCGTTTCATCGCCCGGTATGTCCCCGGCCGGCGGAAAAAGTTCATCGCTTCGACGCCCGCTTTCGCCGCGCATCCGCCGCCCTCTGCGATATCGAGCCTCCGTTGAACCTCCGAGGGCGGAGGTGGGACATACTGGCAGGTCGAGGGCTGCAAGCTCCGCGGCAACCGCCAATGAACCAGGCAACGTCCTCTGACGACGAGCTATCCCAGCTGCGGCGCGTGGCGGCGGGCGACCGCAAGGCGTTCGAGGCGCTCTACCATCTCTATTACCGGCGCCTCTTCGCCTACCTGTGGAAGATCACCCGGCGGGGAGAGATCGTCGAGGAAGTGTTGAACGACGTCATGCTGGCGATATGGACCGGCGCCGCGCGCTTCGACGGGCGCTCGCGGCCGTCGACCTGGATCTTCGGCATCGCCTACCACAAGGCGCTCAAGGCCCTGGCGCGGCTGCAGCCCGTGGCCGCCTGGCCCGAGCCGGAGACGCGGGAGGAGCCCGAGCCGGTGGATGCCGACGAGCCCGAGAGCCTCATGAACCGCCGCGAGCTCAAGACCACGCTCGGCAAGGCGCTCGGCGCGCTCTCCCCCGAGCAGCGGGCGGTGGTCGAGCTGACGTACTACTACGAGCTGCCTTACGGCGAGATCGCGGAGATCGTCGGCTGTCCGGTCAATACCGTCAAGACCCGGATGTTCCACGCCCGCAAGCGCCTGAAGCAGCTGCTGCCCCGCTTCGGCATCGGCGCCACCGGTTGAGCCGGAGGACGAGAGGAGGGACATGACAGAGGAAAACACGATGGAACGGCAAGCCTCGAGCGCACGGCGGGAGCGGCTGCACGAGCGGGTCTCGGAGCTCATCCCCTGGTACGTGAACGGCACGCTGGCGGCCGCCGAGCGCGAGCGGGTGGAGGAGCACCTCGCGCAGTGCGCCGGCTGCCGCGGGGAGGCCGCCGCCGCCCGCGAGCTCGGCCGCGCCTTCCGCGAGGAGGAGGAGTTCGCTCCCTCGCCCCACCCGCTGCAGCTCGCCCGCCTGCTGGCGCGCATCGACGAGGTCGAGCGGCAGCGGAGCCGGCCCCTCCGCTTCCTGCGGGCGCTCAAGGCCCGCGGCCCGCGGACGCTCCTGGCCTCTTCGTCGCGGCCGGTGCGGCGCCTCGTGGCCGCCCAGGCGGCGGCGCTCCTCCTCGTCCTCGGCGCCGCCGGGGCGCTGGGGTGGAAGATCCTGCGCCAGGCACCGCCGAGCACCTTCGTCACCCTCGCCGACCCGGCCCCGGCGGCCCAGATCCATGTCGTCTTCGCCGAGGAGGCCTCCGAGCGCCAGATCCAGGCGCTCCTGGCGAGCGTCCACGGCCAGATCGTCGCCGGCCCCTCGCCGCTCGGCGTCTACACGCTCCAGGTCCCGGCCCCGGCGGCGTCCGGCGACTCCCTGGCGGTGGTCCTCGATCACCTGCGCCGGAGCCGCGAGGTGAGCTTCGTGGTGCCGATGGCGGGCGGGGCGAGCGGGGGGCAGGGACGCTAGTGCCGCCCGCGTTCCGCCGCCGCTTCGCCGGCAAAGCGGGCATCGCCGCCATCGGCGCCATCGCCGTCGTCGCCCTCGCGGTGAGCTTCGGCTGCGCCAGCGCCGGCGGCGGCGCTGCAGCCGAGGCGCGGACCAGCGCCCTCGCCGACGCGCCGGAGGTCACCGCGCGGCAGATCATGGTCACCCTGCCGCCGGGCTCCCCCGGCCAGTGGTCACAGGTCGCCGACGAGCTGCAGATGCGCTTCCGGCTGAAGCCCGTCTTCGCCTGGTCGTTCGCCTCCATCTCCGAGCGCTGCCTGGTCTTCGAGGTCACCGGCGGCCGTCCGCCCGCCGAGGTGGCGACCCGGGTGGCCACCGACCCGCGGGTGAAATCCGCCGAGCCGATCCAGCTCTTCACCGCGCTCGGCGGCCGCGGCCGAGCGGGGCAGGACGCGCCTGTCCCGGCCGCTCCCCCCGCCCCCCCCGCCGCTGCCGGCCGCTCCTCCTACTCGCGCCTGCAGTACGCCCCCCGCACGCTCCACCTCGAGGAGGCCCACCGCTGGGCGACCGGCAAGGGGGTGCGGGTGGCGGTGGTGGACACGGGGGTCGACCTCACCCATCCTGACCTCCGCAGCCGCGTCGTCAAGGCCAGCAACTTCGTCGACCGCGGGGAGCAGACGTTCACCAGCGACATCCACGGCACCGCCGTCGCCGGGGTGATCGCCGCCGCGGCCGCCAGCGAGAGCGGGATCTCGGGGGCGGCGCCGGAAGCGGAGATCTTCGCCCTCAAGGCCTGCTGGCCGCAGACCCCCGGCGCGCGGCAGGCGGTCTGCAACAGCTACACGCTGGCCAAGGCGATCGACTTCGCCATCGTCGAGCGCGCCCAGGTGCTCAACTTCAGCCTCGCCGGACCGCAGGACCCCATCCTCGACCGCCTGATCCGCGCCGCCATCAAGCGCGGCATCGTCGTCGTCGCCGCCCAGTCGCCGGACCGCCAGGCCGGCCGGAGCTTCCCGGCCTCGGTCGAAGGCGTCATCGCGGTGCTCGACACCGACGTCGAAGGCGGCCTCCGCTCGCCGCCGCCTCCTCCCCACCCGCCTCTCGTCGCCGCGCCCGGGGTCGACATCCTGACCACCGCCCCGCACGGCTCCTACGACTTCTTCTCGGGGAGCTCCCTCGCCGCCGGGGAGGTCTCCGGCGTCGTCGCCCTGCTGCTCGAGAAGAACCCCAAGCTCTCTCCCGCCCAGTTGAAGGCGCTGCTCGAGAAGACCGCCCATCCCGTCAAGGGAGCACCCGGCGACGCCGACCCCGCCGTCGGCTTGATCGACGCCTGCGCCGCCCTCGGCCAGCTCGTCCCCGGCGCGGCCTGCCCGTAGCCTCGCGCGCTGCCGCCGCCTACCCGGCCGGCTTCGCCGGCACCTCTCCGGGCTTGCCGTCCAGCTCCTCGATGGTCGCGTCCGAGGCCGGGCGCTCCTTCTGCAGGCGCGCCGCCACGCTCTCCGCCTCCGCGAGGACGCGGAGGACGTTGGCGCCGGCTAGCTTGGCGATCTCGTCGTCCTTCCAGCCGCGGCGAAGGAGCTCCGCCAGGAGCACCGGGTAGTCCGCCACCCCCTCGAGCCCCAGGGGGGTCGACGTGATGCCGTCGAAGTCAGAGCCCAGGCCGACGTGGTCGATCCCCGCCACCTGGCGGACGTGCTCGACGTGGTCGGCGACCTGCGCCAGCGTCGCCCGCGGCGCCGGATGGGCCTTGTCCCAGGCGCCGAGCTCGCGCTTCGCCCGCTCGGGGTCGCCGGGATAGAGGGTCTTCTGGCGCGCCTCCTGCCCGTCGTGATCCCCGTTCCACCGGCGCACCTCCTCGGAGTCGAAGCCGGGGACGAAGGTGACCATGACGACGCCGCCGTTTTGGGGCAGCAGCCGCAGCACGTCGTCCGGCACGTCGCGCGGGTGGTCGGTGAGCGCCCGCGCCGAGGAGTGCGAGAAGAGGACCGGCGCCGCCGACACCGCGACCGCCCGCTTCATGGTCTCCGGCGAAACGTGCGAGAGGTCGACCAGCATGCCCAGGCGGTTCATCTCGCGCACCACCTCCTGGCCGAAACGGGTGAGGCCGTGGTGTTGCGGCGCGTCAGTCGCCGAGTCCGCCCAGTCGGTGTTCTTCGAATGGGTGAGGGTCATGTAGCGGGCGCCCTCGCGGTAGAGGGCGCGCAGGGCGGCCAGCGAGTTGTCGATCGAGTGCCCGCCCTCCATGCCGACGAGCGAGGCGATCCTGCCAGCCTGGTGGAGGCGCCGGACGTCGGCGGCGGTGAAGGCCATCTCGAAGGTCTCGGGGTAGCGCGCCGCCAGGCGGTAGACGACGTCGATCTGCTCCATCGTC